>NZ_JWMB01000050.1:0-208923 GCF_000812445.1 Cupriavidus sp. SHE
GACGACTACGAGGCTCTGCTGCCCTGGAGGCTCAAGCCCTCAACCGTCTAGCGGATACCGCCGGCGGCCGCAAGGGGCGCCCTTAAAAGACCGCTTACGATGGGTTCCAGCCTCGGCACGAAAGTACCCTCGTTATCCTGCATCTGTGCCGCCATGCCTATGAGCTTTTCCTGAAAGGGGCAATTTCATCGAAAACTGGAAAGCCGCCACCCAAAACTCATCGTCTGGACGTCCTTCATGCTCGCTATCGGAGTCTCTACCCGTTGGACAAATACCAGATCGATGCGCCGTTCTCCCCCCAAGTCTTTGAGGACGTGTCAGGTGGTCTTTTCCCAGGTTCGCTCGAATCCTATCAGCGCTCGCACGATCAACGCTTTCGCTATCCGACCGACACGAATGGCCACGTGTTCAAAGAATCTGGGGAATTCGATGCGATAGCCTATCAAGCGGCCATACAAAAATTTCACTCGCAAGTGTGCAGGATGGTCGCCCGCATCGAATTCGATTGGTGGTCGTACTAGAGAGGCTGCACTTGTGATGCGGCTTGTGGGAACGTCCCCTTACTCCCCAAAGAGCGGGTGATAAATTCGGCGTTGCGGCTTTCTTTTGTCGTGTAGTATGGCTCGCCAGTCAAGCTGACTGCTTTGCTAAAGGAGACTGTAATGGCGACGTACAAAGAACTATTGGCAGAAAAAGCGGTACTGGAGTCCAAGCTCGAGGAGATGCGGGAAGTCGAGCGTGGCGCTGCGGTCGATCGAATCCAGCAACTTATGTCGGAGTATGGGCTGACGGTGGACGATATTGTCGGCAAGCGACGTCGTGGTCGGCCCGCTGGCAGCAAAAAATCTGCCGTTGCCAAGGAGAAGTCCAGCCTCCCGCCGAAATACATGAACCCCAAGACTGGTGCAACTTGGTCGGGCAGGGGACGCGCGCCAAGCTGGCTCGGGAAAAATCGCACCAGGTTCCTGATTGCCGAAGCCTGAAGGGACAAAGTTCGGGCGAGATCCTGCAGTACCTCCATGCTCGTAAAGATCGGCTGCATTCTGCCAGGATTAACGCGAAGAATCTCAAAAAAGTGATGCAAATGCATCTTCGCGGACGATCCAAAGCTACTCGCAGACACCCATCTCGAGCCAAAGCTCGAGATGAGCGGCAGAGAACATTCTGCTCGTGCCAGGTGACATACCTGTCATAGACTTGGGAAAACAATACTGTATATTTGCACAGTGTTGTTTTCTGGGGAATCCCACTGTAGTTCTCACGCGCCTCTCTCTGTGTACGTATACAAGTGCACAAGTGCCGGGAAAGATCGGCATCAAGCAAAGAGAGTTAGGACTGCATCTCCACTTGCTCCATTGCTGCGGCCGTACCCTCGGGATGTGAGGCCAGGTCCTTGCGGTCATTCACTTCTTCTTCGCGAGTCAGGACGTGGTCCGCCCATTTCTCCATCATTGGACGCCGCTGCTCGAGCAAGTCGGTGCGGTGGTAGGCTGCTTCCACCTTGTTGGCTACGGTATGGGCGAGCGCTCGTTCGGCTAGGTCGCGTGCATACCCGTGCTCGCTTGCCCAATCGCGGAAACTTGACCGGAAACCGTGTGCAGTTGCGTAGCGACCAGGCGTATCGCTTTCGGCTTTGACCCGCCGGAGTAGGGCGGTCATCGTCATATCGCTAAGCATCTTCTCGCGCGGTGACGGGAAGACATATGTTTTGTGCAGCCCTTGTTCTTTGAGATTCTCGATGATCTCGAACGCCTTGGCTGATAGCGGAACGCGATGTGATTGATTTGCCTTCATGCGATCCGCTGGAATCGTCCAGACGCGAGCGGTCAAGTCAAATTCGTTCCAGGTCGCGCCGCGTATCTCGCCGCTGCGACTTGCGGTCAGGATCAGGAACAGTAGGGCCGCCCGGGTGCTGTCCGCGGGTTTGAGATCGCTCAGATGGGCCTTAACAAATGTCGGGACGTCGCGCCATGGCATGGCCGGCTGGTGCTCGGGCTTGCCAGACTGTTTGGGCAAAATATGATCGACGACGGAGACCGGATTTGCCGTGACGAGTCCATGGGCCCATGCCCACTGCATGACCAGGTGCATGCGTTGACGCGTCCGGCTGGCAGTTTCCTTCTTCAAAAGCCAGATAGGTCGCAGGGCGTCCGCACAGTCGCCTGGAGTGATTGCTTCGAGTTTTCGCTTTCCAAGCTTCGGGAACACGTATGTTTCCATCGTGTTGATCCACTGCGCAGCGTGTTTTTCGTTCTTCCATCCCGGCTTTAGCTCTTCGTGGACCTTACGGGCAGCAGCCTCGAAAGTCAGAGCGGCCGCTGCCGCGGCCGCGGCTTGGCGTTCCCGCTCACGCTGATCGATGGGATCCGTTCCGTTGTCAATGAGCTTTCGCATGGCAAACGCCTTCTCCCGAGCCTCTGCGATCGAAGTTTCGGGGTACGTTCCCAGGCCAGCATCGCGTCTCTTGCCCGTGACGGGACTGGTATAGCGGAAGGTCCATTTGCAGCCCGAAGTTGTCGGCGCCAGTATGAGCCCAGTCACTTTTCCATCGAAAACTGGTTTGTCTTTGGGCTTCAGCGCCCTTGCTTGCTTGTCGGTTAGCATCGTTCCCAGCCCATCAGCCAGCCCATCAGCAGGAGCTGGAAAGTGTCGAATAAGGCTAGATTACTTTGGATGCCAAATCTGTGCAAGTGATTGAATAAAAAGGGAAAAATTGGACAAATCTGGACGGTCTCGGAAGCTGCGATGAGGGACGTCCACTCCGCCAACAAAATTAGCCCGCGTCAGCGGGCTTTTTTGTGCCCGCAATTCTGGCTTGCAGGCGGGCCTCAGGCACCGGAGTGGGGCGAGTCACCTGTGCGGCTTCCGCTTCGCTGGCGCGACCACTCCAGCAAGATCGACAGATTGCGGTTTCGCATCATCTCTCGACGCACATTCAAGCAGTACAACCCCTCGCTTTTGATAGAATCGCAAGGTTTGACTTTCGAGCCACCCCTTTAACCGGATCAGCATGCTTGATTTCGTACGCAACAACCGGCGCCTGATGCTCCTTCTGCTGCTGGTGCTTGTCTTCCCGTCGTTCGTATTCTTCGGCGTGGAGAGCTATTCGCGCTTCATGGACAGCTCGCACGATGCTGCCAAGGTCGATGGCCGGGCCATCACCGTGCAGGAAGTCGACAATGTGGTGCGCGACCAGAGCGAACGGATGCGCCAGATGCTGGGCAACAACTACGATCCGCGCATGTTCGAAGGCCCTGCCGCGCGGCAGGCCGTGCTGGACCAGTTGATCCAGCAGCGTGTTATTTCGGAAGCCACTCAGAAGAAGCACCTGACGGTTTCCGATGCGCAGATCGCTGCTGCGATCCAGAGCATTCCCGCCATCGCCCAGCTTCGCACGGCGGACGGCAAGTTCGACGAGAAGGCCTACGTGCAGCTGCTGGCGGCGCAAGGCATGACGCCCGAGCAGCTCGACGCACGGATGCGTTTCGAACTTTCCACGCAGCAACTGGGTGGCGCCATCGGTACGACAGCTTTCGTGCCGAAGTCGCTGCTCGATCGTCTGATCGCGATTCGCGACCAGCAGCGTGATGTGCAGGCCATCGTCATCAAGCCGGCCGATTTCACGGCCAAGGTGACGCCGGACGCCGCTGCGCTGAAGGCTTACTACGAGTCCCATCTGGCAGCCTACACGATGCCCGAGCAGGCCAAGGTCGAGTATCTGGTGCTGTCGGGTGATGCCCTGGCTGCCAGCCAGACGATCACCCCCGATCAGTTGAAGTCGTATTACGACAGCAACATCCAGCGTTTCCGTACTGACGAGCAACGCCGCGCCAGCCACATCCTGATCGCCGCGCCGAAGGATGGCAAGGAGGCAGACCGCAAGGCCGCCAAGGAGAAGGCCGAGAAGCTGCTTGAGGATCTGCGCAAGCATCCGGACACGTTCGCCGATGTTGCGAAGAAGAACTCGCAGGATCCTGGTTCGGCTGAGAAGGGCGGCGACCTCGGCTTCATGGGTCGTGGTGCCCTGGTCAAGCCGTTTGAAGACGCGATGTTTGCGCTCAAGGATGGCCAGATCAGCGATGTTGTGGAAACCGATTACGGCTATCACATCATCAAGCTGACGGGTATCAAGCCGGCAGCGACCGAGCCGCTCGAGGCAGTGCGTCCCGAACTCGAGATCGAACTCAAGAAGCAGCTTGCCGCGAAGGCGTATACCGAGCAGGCCGATGCGTTCGGCAACATGGTGTACGAGCAGTCCGAGAGCCTCAAGCCCGCCGCCGACAAGTTCAAGCTGACGATCCAGACTGCGGACAATGTCACGCGTACGCCGAACCCGGCGTTGGGCAAGGACAACCCGCTCAATAACGAGAAGGTGCTCAAGGCGCTGTTCAGCGATGACGCCATCAAGAACAAGCGCAATACGGAAGCCGTGCAAGTCGGCCCGACTACGCTGGTGTCGGCGCGCATCGTCGACTATCGCCCGGCCGCTGCGCGCAAGTTCGAAGAGGTAGAGGCGCTGGTGCGTCAGGCCTACGTCGCACAGCAGGCGGCGGAACTGGCACGCAAGGATGGCGAAGCCCGTCTTGAAGCCTTGAAGAAGAGCGGCAGCGCCGATGGCTTCGGCCCGATGGTGACCGTGTCGCGTGCCAAGGCTGATGGCGTCTCGCCGAAGGCTGTCGATACGATCATGCGTGCCGATGCCTCGAAGCTGCCTTCGCTCGTGGGTGTGGACCTCGGCGCGGATGGGTACGCGATCTACCGTATCGCCAAGGTTGGCACGCCGCCGCAGGCCAACGCAAACCAGCGTGAGGCTGACGCACAGCAACTGGGCCAGATGGCCGGCCAGACGGAACTGGCAGCGTTCTATGACGTGCTCAAAGCCGGTGCGAAGGTGAAGATTCTGCATCCGGCCAAGACGGACGACGCGGCAGCGAGCGCACCTGCTGCACACTGACGCGACGTCGCCTGCGATGTAAAGAAGCCCCTGCGGTTGCGAGCCTGCAGGGGCTTTTTTGCATCTGGTCTTGCCGATCAGCTCGGGATGCTGTGGCGCCGTCCGGCAACGCCGGCACGGCCAGCTCGGCCGAAGGTCCGGTGTCTACGCCGCCTTCTTCAACAACGGCTTCAATTGCGACCAGACATTGTCCAGCAACGTGGGCTGCGCGGCGGAGGTCGGATGAATCCGATCGGTCTGGAACCATTCGGGACGCGAGATCACGTTGTCCAGCAGGAAGGGCACCAGCGCGGCCCGTTTTTCCTTGGCCAGCTTGCTGTAGAGTGCGAAGAATCGCTCGGTGTAATCCTGACCATAGTTCGGCGGGATTCGCATTCCCACGAGCAGCACGGTGGCACCAGCTCGCTGGGCATCGCTGACGATCGTTCTCAGATTGGCCTCGGTGGTCTGCAACGGGAAGCCGCGCAGGGCGTCGTTGGCACCCAGCTCGACGATTACCACCGCCGGCTTGTGTCGCTTGAGCAGGTCAGGCAGGCGCGTCTTGCCGCCGATTGTGGTCTCGCCACTGATGCTCGCGTTGACGACGCTATAATCGAACCGCTCCTTGCTCAGGCGGTCCTGCAGCAGGCTGACCCAGCCAGTGCCACGTGCAATGCCGTACTCCGCCGACAGACTGTCGCCCAGTACCAGCAGCGCGGGCTTGTTGCCAGATTGCGCGTGCGCCGGCACTGCCGTCATGACGGCCGTTGCCAGTGTGATACCCAATGCCGCCAGCCATTGCCGGCGCCTACTGTTTGTCATCCTCTCTCGCATGTCCACGTCCATTCTTGCCGTCGAGTCATTAGGAAAGACCGTAGCCGATACGACCGGTTCGCTGACGATTTTGCACGACGTAACGTTTTCCGTCACGGCGGGTGAAACGTTGGCCATTGTCGGGGCGTCTGGGTCGGGCAAGTCCACGCTACTTGGCCTGCTTGCCGGGCTCGATCTGCCGAGCACGGGATCGGTCCGGCTCCATGGTCAGGATCTGTTCCGGCTCGATGAAGACCAGCGTGCCGCGCTGCGCGGGCGTCACGTTGGCTTCGTGTTTCAGTCGTTCCAGCTGGTCGGCCATCTGACCGCGCTGGAGAACGTAATGCTTCCGCTCGAGTTGCGTGGCGAGACCAATCGCGTGCGCGAGCGGGCCGTCGACATGCTGGAGCGAGTTGGGCTCGGCCAGCGGCTGTCCCATTATCCACGCACGCTTTCCGGCGGCGAGCAGCAGCGTGTGGCGTTGGCGCGCGCCTTCGTTGCGCGGCCCGATATTCTGTTTGCGGACGAGCCGACCGGCAGTCTGGACACCGCCACGGGCGAGGCGGTCATCGCGCTGATGTTCGAGCTCAATCGCGATGCCGGGTCGACGCTCGTGCTGGTCACGCACGACCGTTCGGTGGCGGCGCGATGCGGCCGCATCCTGACGATCGAGGCTGGCCGTGTAGCCAGCGATGAGTTCATGGATGTGGGCGTCTGAACGGTGTCGACGGGGTTAACTGCGCGCCAGTGAGCGGCGTGCCCGCGCGATCAGCGCGGCGGTCGATGCATCGTGGGCTTCCGTGGCATTGCCACTGAGTTCGGCCTCGATCGGGCGCGCCAGGATCTTGCCGAGCTCCACGCCCCACTGATCAAACGAATTGATGTTCCAGACGATGCCCTGCACGAAGGTGCGGTGCTCATAGAGCGCGATCAGCGCGCCCAGCACGTGCGGCGTCAGGTTTTCCATCAGCAGCATGTTGCTGGGGCGGTTGCCCTCGAACACCATATGCGGAATGCGTGCTGCGTCGACGCCAGCCGCTTGGAGTTCTTCCGCACTGCGCCCGCGCATCAATGCCTCGGCCTGCGCAAAGCAGTTGGCCAGCAGCTTGACGTGATGGCCCGGCAGTTCGCGCGGCGGCACCAGCGGCGCGACGAAATCGACCGGCACGATCTGCGAGCCCTGGTGGATCATCTGGAAGTAGGCGTGCTGGCCGTTGGTGCCAGCCGTGCCCCAGACCACTGGCGCGGTATCCGCGTCCACCGGACGGCCATCGAGCTGGACCGACTTGCCGTTGCTCTCCATCTCGAGTTGCTGGAGGAACGCCGGAAACAGTTCGAGCGAGGTCGAATAGGGCGCCATGCAGCTCGTCGGCATGTCGTGGAAATTGCGATACCAGATGCCCAGCATCGCCATCACCACCGGCATGTTTTGGGCGAGCGGTGCAGTGCGGAAATGATCGTCCATCGCGCGGGCCCCGAGCAGCAGGTCCTCGAAGGCGTCGAAGCCGACGGCCAGCGCAATCGACAGGCCGACCGACGACCACAGCGAGAACCGGCCACCGATCCAGTCCCAGAACTCGAACATGTTGTTCGGGTCGATGCCGAACTCGACCACCGCGTCGCGATTGGTCGACACGGCGACGAAGTGCCGCGCGAGCTGATTTTCGGCCACGCCGTGGCGCAGGAACCAGTCCCGCATGCTGCAGGCGTTGGCCATGGTTTCGAGCGTGGTGAACGTCTTCGAACAGACGATCGCCAGCGTGCGTGCCGGATCCAGGCGCTGGAGCGTTTCGGCAAGCTCGGTGCCATCCACATTCGAAACGAAGTGCACACGCGGTCCGCGCGGGTCGGCCAGATGCGCCAGGGCGCGGCATACCATGCGCGGGCCCAGGTCAGAGCCGCCGATGCCGATGTTGACAATGTCGGTGATCCCCTGGCCCGTGGAGCCGGTCCAAACGCCACTGCGCACGCGACCGGCAAACTCGCGCATCCGGCGGAGTACATCGTGGATGGCGGGCATGACCGATGCCCCGTCGACCTTGAACGGCGCGTCGGGCAGGGCGCGTAGCGCGACGTGCAACGCGGCACGATCTTCGGTGGCGTTGATATGTTCGCCAGCGAACATGGCATCGCGGCGCGCCGGCACGCCGGCTTCCTCGGCAAGCTTCATCAGCAGCGCAAGGGTTTCGCCGGTGATGCGGTTCTTCGAGTAATCCAGATACAGGCCGGAGGCTTCCAGCGAGAAGGTATCGACCCGTTGGGCAGCCCCGGCTTCGGCGAACCACTGCTGCATCGGCGTCTCGCGGACGACGTTATGGTGTTGGCGAAGGGCGTTCCAGGCTTGGAGGTCAGTCGGCATTCGTTCTTGGGGGAAATCGGGCACGAACGCCCGCACGAGGCAGGCGCCAGCAAGTATATCGTCAGAATGTGATCGCAAATTCCGGAAGTGGCAGCAAAAAGTAACGAGGCTTGCCGGATTGACGGTTTCCGACGTCGGGATGTCGTTACCTTAGCAGAGGGTGCCTACGCCCCCTATCGGCAATTGTCCGACGCGTGCCGCGCCGCGCGCATCACCTGAGATCACCTCGACGGCGTCTGGCGTGATCCGCGCGGCATTGTTGGTGGCATTGGCGGGACGTCACGCTCCACTGCCGTGCAGCAACGCGTTGAAGATGTCCCGGGCGGGCAGATAGAGCTCGCTGGCAGTCATGCCAGCCGGGCCCGTGCCCGACGCTACTAGCCTGTCGGCGGCACGGCCGTGAATCCAGACCGCCGCGCGCGCGGCCGCGACGATCGGCATTCCCTGGGCGATCAGGGCGCCGATCATTCCGGCCAGGACATCACCGGTGCCCGCGGTGGAGAGCGCGGCATTGCCGGTCGGATTGATCGCGGGCGGCGCGCCGTCTGGGGATGCGATCACGGTTCCGGAGCCCTTGAGCACGATCGTGGCCTGCCACCGTGTGGCCAGTGCGGTTGCGGCCGCCAGCCGGTTGCGCTGGATAACGGCCACGGTGCTGCCCAGCAGTCGCGCAGCCTCAAGCGGGTGGGGCGTCATCACGTGTGCCGCGCCGCTTTCGATAAGCTGCTGGGCCAGCGTGCCATCGGTAGCCAGCAGGTTGAGCGCATCCGCATCGAGCACCAGCGGTGCGGCTGTCGTCGCATTGGCGCAGATATCGATCAATTGCGCCAGTTGCTTGCGCGCGGAGGCGCCCGTGCCCATCCCGGGGCCGACCACGTAGGCGGACATCGCGCCGGGCGAAAGCTCCGTCACGGCGTGCAGCATCAATTCCGGATGGACCGGGTCGATGGTGGGCGCCGGTTGCGCGAGGAATCCCACATGGACACGCCCGGCGCCCAGATACAGGGCGGCGCGCGCGCCAAGCAAAGGGGCCCCGGTCATCCCATGGCTGCCACCGATCACAGCCAGGCTGCCGAAGCTACCTTTGTTATCTGCGTGCTCGCGTCGCGGCAGCGAATGGGAAAAACCCGGCGGCTGATTGACCACCGCCACGGGATGTTCGGCTGGCGGATAGTCGAGCCCGAGTGGTGCGATATCGACCTCGCCGGCGCAATCGCGGCCATCCAGGGTCAGCAGGCCCGGCTTGGCAGCCAGGAACGTCAGCGTGCGTTGTGCCCGGACCGCCGGGTTGCCGGCGCCGGTGTCGGCGAACAGTCCGCTTGGGATATCGAGCGAGAATGCCGGCAGGTGCGAGTTATTGAGATGGTCAATCCAACGCGCCATATTGCCGTCGGCCGCGCGGTTGAGTCCGATCCCCAGCAATCCATCGACGATTGCCGCGCATCCGTTCGGCCAGGGAGGAATCCCGGTAGCGGCATCGTTGGGCAGCGCCAGGAGCGGCACGCCGGCGGCGCGGGCCTCGAGCCAGGCGCGTGCCGCATCGGCGGGCAGCAGGTCGGCTTCGCCGATCAGCCATGCTTCCACGAGCCGCCCGCGCTGATGCAGGCGCATGGCGGCGACCAGCGCGTCGCCACCATTATTGCCAGGGCCGGCCAGGCAGAGGATGCGGCCATTCGGCACCCATGCGTGCAGCCAATCCGCTGCCGCCGCTCCCGCGCGGGACATCAACGTGAAAGGCGGGGTCGCGGCCAGCCCGGCGTGCTCCACGCGGCGGATTGTCGTCAGGTCGTAAAGCGGCGTAACGTCCGTGCCGGCGGGATCCAGCGCGATGCGTTCCGGCGTCGCGTCGGGGTCCGGGGATGTCGAAGGCGAGACAGTCGTGCTCATATCGGTATCAGGCGGGGCCCAGCCGGTAACGTTCGGGTGTCAGCCCATCCATGTCGATGGCTGGCCCGTCGCCTTGGCCGGCGCTCGCTGCAATCTGGTCCGCGGCAATTTTGCCCGATCCGCAGCTCATCGCCCAGCCCGTCGAGCCATGGCCGAGGTTCAGAAACAGGCCCGGCACGCGGGTGGCGCCGATCAGGGGCGGGCCGTCAGGCAGCATCGGTCGCGCCCCAGCCCAGAGCGTGGCGGCGTTGTAGTGCCCGGCTACCGGAAACCAGTCGCGCGCGACCTTGATCAGGGTTTGCAACGCGGCCGGCCGCAGATCGAGCTTGCGTGATCCAAGCTCCGCGGTGCCCGCCACGCGCAGTCGATTGCCCATGCGCGTGATGGCCACCTTGAACGATTCGTCCATCAGGGCGCCTAGCGGCGCCTGTAGTTCGTCCGTCACCATGACCGTGGCCGAGTAACCCTTGACCGGGTAGAGCGGCAGGCGCAGCCCCAGCGGGCGCAGCAGCGTCTCGCTGCCGACGCCGGCGGCAAGCAGCACGCGGTCCGCATCGAGCACTTCCCGGGCACGGCCACGGAGCGCGGCAAGTTCGACTGTGAGGCGGCCGTCCGTTCTACCTAGCCGGGCGACTTCGGTTTGGAAACGAAACCGGACACCCGCGGCTTCCGCGTGCTGGTGCAGTTTGCGCACGAAGATCGGGCAATTGCCGGATTCATCCTCTGGAAGGTGCAGGCCGCCTGCCAGTGGCGTGTCGTCGGTCAGGCCAGGTTCGATGCGCCGGCAGCCGGCGGCGTCGATGAGCTGATGCGGGACGTTGTTCTCGCGCAGCAGCGCCAATGCGGGCGATGCGAGATCAAGGTCGCGCTGTGTGCGAAATAGTTGCAGGTAGCCACGTGATTGCTCGTACTCGATCTCGAGTGCCGAGCGAAGCTCGTGCAGACAGGCGCGGCTGTAGAAGGCCACACGCTGCATCCGCAGCTTGTTGGTGCGATAGCTTTCGGGGTTGCATTCGCGCAGCCAGCGCACGATCCAGCGCCACATCGCGGGATCGGCGCTTGGGCGGAACACGACCGGCGAGGCGTGCTGGAACAGTGAGCGCACGATCTTGCCGGGCATCCCGGGCGCCGCCCAGGGCGTGACGTAGCCGGGGGCGATCACACCCGCATTGCCAAAGCTGGCTTCCTGCGCGGGGGCGCCGCGTCGCTCCAGTACAGTGACTTCGAAGCCGGCCTGGCGCAGGTACCAGGCCGAGCAGACGCCGATTGCGCCGGCGCCGATGATGATCACGTGCATCCGCTAGCTTTGCCCCCTTCAGGATGAAGTGCCGCTATTTGAGCTCCTTCGCCATGACCACGTCTGGCAGCCATGTCACCACGCTGGGCCACACGGTGATGATGCCGATCGCCAGCACCATCATCATGAAGAACGGCAACGACACCCTGGCGATGTAGTTGCTGTCCTTGCCAGTCATGCTCTGGAGCACGAACAGGTTGAATCCGACGGGTGGTGTGACCTCGGCGATTTCCACCAGCAACACGATGAAGATGCCAAACCATACCAGATCAAAGCCGGCGGCCTGCACCATCGGCAGGACGGTGGCCGTGGTCAGCGCGATCATCGAGATGCCGTCGAGCGCCGTGCCGAGCAGGATATAGATGATGGTCAGGACCGCGATCAGCGCCCACGGCGACAGTTGCAGCGCCGCCACCCATTCGGCCAGCGCGCGCGGAATGCCGGTGAAACTCATCGTGACCGACAGGAATGACGTCGCCCCGAGCACGAACATGATCATCGCGGTCAGCCGGGTGGCCGACATCAGGCTTTCCCAGAATGCCTTGCGCGTCAGCGAGCCGCCCGCCCAGGCCAGCGCGAGCGACGCCACCACGCCATACGCGGCCGCCTCGGTAGCCGTGGAGTACCCGGCCATCATGATCCACGTGATGAACGCGATCAGGATGATGCAGGGCATGAGCTGCCGGATCGACGCCAGCCGGGCCGACCAGCCGAACGTCTCGGCTGCCGGGGTCTTCTCAGGATTCATCAGCGCCCAGACCACGATGTATCCCGAAAACAGGATCATCAGCAACAGGCCCGGCAGGAACCCGGCGAGGAATACGCGGATGATGGAGACGTCGGCGGACACCGCATACACGACCATCGTGATCGATGGCGGGATCAGAATGCCCAGCGTGCCCGCCGTCGACAGCGAGCCGAGTGTGATGCGCTCGTCGTAGCCGCGTCGGGTCAGTTCGGGCAGTGCCGACTTGGCGATCGTGGCGCAGGTGGCCGCCGACGACCCCGACACCGAACCGAAGATGCCGCAGCCGAGAATATTGACGTGCATGAGACGGCCCGGCAGCCAGTTGAGCCACGGGGAGAGGCCATTGAACATCTGCTCGGAGAGCTTGGTGCGGAACAGGATTTCTCCCATCCACACGAACAGGGGCAGCGATGCCAGCGTGTAGGACGCACTGGACGACCACCAGGAGTTGGCCAGGTTCACCAGCGCGTCGTGGTCGGAGAAAATCACCAGGCCGACCCACGAAGTCACGGCGATCGCCACGGGAATCCACGCGCCGATCGCCAGGAAGACGATCATCACCAGCAGCAGGATCAGGGCAACGAGAACGGTGCTCATCAGACGGTCTCCCCAAAGTCGCCAGCGGCCAGCTTGGCTTCCTGCGCGAGCTGGTAGCGCGGTTTCTGCCGGCGTATCACACGCAGCCATTCGTCGCCGACGGCCAGCAGGAAACCGAGCGCGCCGATTACCGCGAAACTTTGCGGAATCCAGAGCGGAATCACGATCTGCCCCTGGGACACATCGCCGATATCCCAGCTCTGCCAGGCAAATGAGCCGAGCGCCCACGCCGCATAGCCGGCGAAGATCAGGCAGATGGTTAGCGAGATGACTTCCAGCAGCCAGCGGCGTTTGGTGCCGACGGCTTCCAGCAGCATCTCCACGCGCACGATGCCACCGTGCTGAAACGTCTGACCGAGGATGAGGAAGGCCGAAGCGGCGCACAGCCACGCGACGATGTCGTCGCCGCCCTTGAGCGTGATCGAGGTCTCGCGCGAGATCGACATCGCGATCATCACGATGCAGACGGCGAGGATGCAGAGCGCGCCGAGCGCGGCGCAAACGTCAAGCAGATGGTCGAGCCAACGCTTGCGGAGGATGGGGGCTTCCATGGTGATGACGGGCTACCTGTGACGCGGGAACGGCGATGGGAGGGCGCGCGATCAGCGGCGCGCGCCTGCTGCAATGCACGGGCGAAAGCAGGCGGGCGCCACGATGGATTGCGGCGGGCCTGCTTTCGCGAATGGCTCGGATCTACTTCTTGTAGGCGTCGAGAATGGCCTTGCCATCGTCGCCGGCGCTCTTCGCCCAGTCGGCAACCATGACTTCGCCTACCTTTTGCATGTCGGACTTGAGCTGCGGCGAAGGCGGCGCCACGGTCATGCCGTTCTTGGAGAGCGTCGCCAGATATTCGCGCGTCTTCTGTTCGGAGACCTGCCAGCCGCGCTTCTCGGCATCGGCCACGGCCTTGAGCAGAGCGTCCTGGGTGGGCTTGTCGAGCCCGTTGAAGGCCTTCTTGCTGACGACGAGCATGTTCTTCGGCAGCCACGCATCGACGGTATAGAAGTACTTCACCGACTCCCATACCTTGGTATCGACGCCCGTTGCGCCAGACGACATGAACGAGTTGACCGTGCCCGTGGCAAGCGCCTGCGCCAGGTCAGCGGCCTGGATCGTCACCGGCTGGGCGCTGACCAGCTCGGCGATCTTCGACGTTGCGGGGTTGTAGGCGCGCCATTTCAGGCCCTTCATGTCCGCCGCACTGTTCAGGGGCTTGTTCGCGTAGATGCCCTGGGGCGGCCAGGCCACCGCGTAGAGCAGTTTCATGCCCTGGCGGTCGAGTATCTTGTCAGTGACGGTTCGCGAGGCTTGCCAGAGCTTGTAGGAATCGCCATAGCTCGTGGCCAGGAAAGGCACCGCGTCGACGCCGAAGACCGGGTTTTCGTTGGCCAGCGTCGACATCAGGATTTCACCCATCTGCACCTGGCCGGTCTGCACGCCACGCTTGATCTCATTGGCCTTGAGCAGCGAGCCGTTGGGATGCAGCACGATCTTGAGCTTGCCGCCGGTGGCCTTGTCCACGTCGTTGGCCATCTGCTGCAGGTTTTCCGTGTGCAGGTTGGTGGCCGGATAGCCCGTGGGCAGGTCCCACTTCGTATCCGCCCGTGCCGCCGTGGCGGTCAGCAGAACGCCTGTCACTGCCATCGTCACCGCAACTGCCAATACCTTGACTCGCATTTCCATCTCTCCCTGATGTTGCGCGCGGGCGCCTGCCCGACTACGCGGGTTTGACTATCCTCCTGGAACTACCTGCGCCGATTCCCGGGTTGTTGGTGATCTCGGCGGTAATGCGGTAATGCGTGTGGCGGTGCGGCGGCGGCTCAGCCTCCGCGCCGTGAGGGATGCACGAGCGATTCCAATGCAAGCGCCGTGCCCAGCAGCTGCGCATCGCGCATCGGTCCATGCGACAGCATCAGGCCGACGGGCAGTTCATCGGGCGCATGGCAGGGCAGCGACACCGAACAGCCGTCGAGAAAATTGAACGCGGACGTATTGCGCAAGAGCAGCCCGTTGGTGCGGAAGAACAGGGTGTCATCTTCCACAAGCGGGGCGATCGGCGGCGGCACCATCGGCACCGTGGGGCAGACCACCGCATCGAACGGCGCCATGCGAGCTTCCATGCGGGCAATCCAGTCGAGGCGGGCGCGGTGCAGCGCGATGTAGTCCGCCGCGCTCATCGCTGCGCCCCGTTCGATGCGGGTCACCACGCGCGGGTCGTACAGATCGCGGTGGGTGGCGAGCAGCGCGCGATGGTGCGCGTAGGACTCGGGCGCCGAAAAGCCGCCAGCGGCATTCAGGCTGGCCAGCTCGGTTAGTTCGGGCATGTCCACGTGTTCGATGCGCACGCCTGCCGCGGAAAGCCGGCCGATGGCACGGTCGAAGGCTTTCGAGACTGGCTCGTCCAGATCGTCGAGAACCAGCTGGCGCGGAATCGCCAGGTGGATCGCCGTGGCGGCCTTCATTTGCGGAATGACCGGGACGTCGGCGATGACGCTATCCACGGCGATGCAATCGGTCAGCGTGCGCGCCATCGCACACGCGGTATCGAGCGTGTAGGACAGCGGGAACGCGCCCGTCAGTGGCACGCGGCGCGATGTGGGTTTGAAGCCGACGATGCCGCATAGCGCGGCGGGAATGCGGATCGAGCCGCCCGTGTCGCTGCCGAGGCCGGCCACCGCCGTGCCGATCGCGACCGAGACCGCCGCCCCGGACGACGATCCGCCCGGAATCCGTGCAACCGAGCTGTCGCATGGGTTGACCGGCGTGCCGAAATGGGGATTGATGCCGACGCCAGAAAAGGCGAACTCGGTCATGTTGGTGCGCCCGACCAGCGCGGCGCCGGCCGTGCGGAGCCGGGCCACCACGGTGGCATCGGCCGTTGCGGGTGCGGCGTCCTGGCGGGCGGCAGATGCGGCGCGCGTGACCTCGCCCGCGATGTCGTAGAGATCCTTGACCGATACCGGCAGGCCCGCCAGTGGGTGGAGCGGTTTGCCGGCGCGGTCAGCGGCATCGGCCGCGCGGGCCACCTCGATGGCGGCATCGAACGTGGTATGGAGATAGACCGCGTGGCCGGCGGCGCTGGAGGCCTTGGTGGCGGCTTCGGCAAGCAGGTCGGCGCGGCTGGTGGTGCCGGCGCGGACGGCGGCGTTCAGGGAGGCGATGTCAGGCAGCATGACGGTTTGCGTGGGCGAGACGAGAGTGACAGGCGCCGCGGAGCAAAATCACATTCACGCATTGCCTGTGTGAATCAAGAAGCTCAAGAATCCGACAAGGGTAGCAAGAAGCGCATCGGCGGGACATAGGGACGGACGCTATATCCGGACGCGCGGCAAAAAAACCATTCGATGCCAGGGTCGAATCGCCCGGGCGATCAGGCAGACGAGATCAGGTCCCCTTGGCGGGCTTCTCGTTAGCCATCTCCTCCGGCTGCGGCTCATCCCAGACGACCTTGTTCCGGCCGCCGGCCTTCGCGGCATAGAGCCGTTGGTCCGCCACCATCAGCAGCGAGTCGAGGCTGCCCGGTTCGCCTGGCGCGATCTGCGCCACGCCGAAGGACGCGGTGAAACGGATGGATGCCGTGTCGTCGCTGTCGACCGGTTCGCAGACCAATGCCTGCAGGGCCAGGCGAAGCTTCTCGGCCAGGTTGGCGGCATCCGCGATACCCGTGCGCGGCAACAGGACGGCAAACTCCTCGCCGCCCAGTCGCGCCGGCAGATCGATCTTCCGGACATTCGCGCGCAGCGCGTCCGCCAGGGTGCGCAGTACGACGTCTCCGCTGGCGTGGCCCCAGCGGTCGTTGATCTTCTTGAAACGGTCGATGTCGAGCATGATCAGCGAGACCGGAACGGCGTCCCGCTTGCACCATGCGTAGGCGTCTGCGAATCGGGATGCGAACACGCGACGGTTCGCCAACCCGGTCAGGGCATCGGTTTCGGCGAGGGTCCGGAGGGCTTCGCCCCGGGCAATGTAGTGCCCGAACAATGTGTGGACAATTGCCAGCGTGAAGCAAAGCAGAAGGCCCAGGGCGACAGCGCCGGCGCCAATGGCGCCGCTCAGGCGGGCGACGCTTGCCTGTAGCAGTTCACGGGTGGAGACCTCGTCGACCATTATCAGGCCGCTGTTTCCGAGCTTGCGATAAATGAGACGACTGCCATGCTCGTTGCTCAGGATGCCGGCATCGCTCCTGAATGCCACCGCGAGCTTGTCCGCTGGCCATTTGTCGATGAGCACGGAGGCGAGCGTTTCGCCCCGGTGCACGTTTCGCATACTGGCGCCCACGAGCGCGCCGTTTTGGTCCAGCAGGTAGTTGTTGACGTCGTGATGGGGGGCAACGTTGAGGGATTCGTCAAGACTGTGCCGCGGAATCTCCAGGATCAGAACGGCCTTGAACTCGTTGCCGGCATAGACAGGAGCGCTCAGGAATAGTGACGATTCGCCAATGTCGTCCATAGACCGCGCGATGCTCCATTGCTGCTTTCGCGTCGGATTGGCCAAGGGGAGGTTATTGCGAAAGTACCCGGCGGAGGCGAGGCTCCGCAGGGTGGGATTGACGTCCTGTTCGCTAATGGCCGGGTAGGCCACGATGATGCCGCTGCCGGACACATAGGCAATGCGTTCCCGGAGCCCGGGTTCGTTGTGTCCCGCACTGAACATATGGCTGAGTGCGATTGCGACCGCCATGCTCGGGATCAGCTTGGCATCGTCGCGCGAGAAGCCATCCAGCCCAGTGAGCCGCGCCGCGCTGACGCCATAGACGGGCGCCGCGTCACGTGTCCGCAGCGCCCAGACATCGTCATTGCGGTGCTCGAAGGCAGTCTGGATGTCGTGGGCGAAGAGGGCTGGCAATTCATCCTGGATCTGCATCAGGTGCTCGGCGTAGTTCCGGATGTTCGTCAGGCGCTCCGCCTCCAGTTGGAGCAGCGCGTTGATGCTCACGGCACGAACCGCCTGCATTTGCCTGACCGACTCGATCTCCGTGTCGCGCGACAGCATCATGCCTCGGAGGATGAGCAGCAATATCAGGAGAATGGCGGCGCTGAACGCAATCAGAATGAAGCGGCGAGGGCGCTTGATGAGCGCGAGCCAAAGCCGGCTCAGGAACCTGTCGGACGGGACCAGTTGTCCGGTATCGGGGGCGGAGTGCATGTTGATTGTTCGTCAATACGTGACCATGGCCGGTGCCCGATCTGGAACGCGATGGCTTTTGCGCGACGGGAAGTCGTATCGTGCCGGATTCAAAACCGTCCGAGACTGGCCGTCGAAAAATTTTAGATCGGTTCTGCAAATCTTCGCGTCCGCGGGGTGACAGCCCGGCAGCGCACGATGGCGGCGGATTTCTCCTCGATTTGCCGATAAACTGTCGCGTAAATCGCCCAAATCCGGGCGCCCAATGATCCAAAATCGCACCCCAGGAGACTGCTTTTCATGGCACGCAAGCCCGTTTCGGACAGCCCCGCCAACGCTGAGCCAGTGGCGAGCCCCTCACCGGCCGCGCCACTGGCGCGCGCCGCCGGCGTCAACATTGTGTCGTCGTCGCATTTGGTTTCGGTGCGTAGCCCGGAATTGTCGGAATTCGAGTTCGGCCTGAATACCGCTTACAACGCCTACAGCCGGTGGGTGGTGCGCTGCATGGGTGCCGCTGGCGTGCGCGACCTGACGTTCCTGGACGTGCTGGTACTGCACCACGTCAATCATCGCGGACGCGCCAAGCGGCTGGCGGACATCTGCTTCGTGCTCAACGTCGAAGACACCCACCTGGTGACATACGCGCTCAAGAAGCTCGTGGGGCTGGGACTGGTGGCCGGGGAGCGGGTTGGCAAGGAGGCCACTTACGCCACCACGCAGGCCGGTGCCGACGCCTGCGCCCGGTACCGCGAGATCCGCGAGCAGTGCCTGACGAGCAATTTCACGGAGGGTAGCGAGGAAAACCTGGAGATCGGCGAACTGGCACGCCTGCTGCGTGTGCTGACCGGTCTCTACGAGCAGGCGGCGCGCTCCGCTACCTCGCTTTAATAATGTGACGTATTGTGCTCTATAGTGAGGCCTGGCCTGCCGATAATGACGTCGGTCAGGCCGTCCTTGGCAGCTTTCTCCCGGAATGTCCGTCGGCACCCGATTGCGCAATGCAAAAAGCGGTCGCCGACAAGGTACAATAGCGGATTCCCGCCAGCCGGCATTCCATTCAGCAGTGTCGGCGGCCGCCTGCCCCGACCCTCCTACGCCTCCCGACCGTTACGATCATGGCGCATTTCTCGTGCTTCCCCGGCGCTTTGGCGCTTTCTGCCTTCCGTCAGCAACGTCTGCTTGCCGCTCTCCAACAGATCGACGCCGATATTGAATCGGTGCACGGCCAGTTCGTGCACTTCGTCGATTCGGACACACCACTGTCCGCAGAGGATCAGACCCGCATCGGCGCGATGCTGACCTACGGCGCGCCATTCACCGCTCAGACCGAGGGCGACCGCTTCGTGGTGATCCCGCGCTTCGGCACGATCTCGCCGTGGGCCAGCAAGGCCACCGATATCGCCCACAACTGCGGCCTGACCCACATTCACCGTATCGAGCGCGGCATCGAAATCACGGTCATCTGCAAGAAGGGGCTGCTGCGCGGCCGCAAGACGCTGGATGCCGGCACGCGCGCCGCTGTGGCCGCGCATCTGTTCGACCGCATGACCGAAACGGTGATCGGCAGCCGTGAAGAGGCCGCCGCGCTGTTCCAGGAGCTGCCGGCCAAGCCGCTGCAGTTCATCGACATCTCGGCGGGCCGCAGCGCGCTGGTGGACGCCAACACTGCAATGGGCCTGGCGCTGTCCGAGGACGAGATCGATTACCTGCTGGACGCCTATGGCAAGCTCGAACGCAACCCGACGGACGTCGAGTTGATGATGTTCGCGCAGGCCAACAGCGAGCACTGCCGCCACAAGATCTTCAACGCCACGTGGACCATCGATGGCGTGTCCCAGGACAAGTCGCTGTTCGCGATGATCCGCAATACGCACCAGTTGAACCCGCAGGGGTCGATCGTGGCGTACTCGGACAACTCCGCGGTCATGGAAGGCGACGTAGCCGAGCGCTGGTTCCCGCGTGGCGCGGACCAGAAGTACGGCCGCCACGAGGCGCTGACCCACACGCTGATGAAGGTGGAAACGCACAACCACCCGACCGCGATCTCGCCGTTCCCTGGCGCGTCGACCGGTGCTGGCGGTGAAATCCGCGACGAAGGCGCAACTGGTCGTGGCGCCAAGCCCAAGGCCGGCCTGACCGGCTTCACGGTGTCGAACCTGATGCTGCCCGATGCCGTCGAGTCATGGGAAAACGCGCGTGACGCAGCCCAGCCGGTGTCCCACCGTAATCCGGACGACAAGCCGGTTGTGACCGGCAAGCCGGACCGCATCGCATCCCCGCTGCAGATCATGATCGACGGGCCCCTCGGCGGCGCGGCGTTCAACAACGAATTTGGCCGCGCCAACCTGGGCGGCTACTTCCGCGTCTACGAACAGAACGTTGGCGGCACCGTGCGCGGCTATCACAAGCCGATCATGATCGCCGGCGGTATTGGCAACATCGACGGCTCGCACACGCACAAGGACCCGCTGCCGGCTGGCACGTTGCTGATCCAGTTGGGCGGCCCTGGTATGCGTATCGGCATGGGTGGTGGCGCGGCCAGTTCGATGGCGACCGGTACGAACACCGCCGATCTCGATTTCGATTCGGTGCAGCGTGGCAACCCGGAAATGGAGCGTCGCGCGCAGGAAGTCATCAACGCCTGCTGGCAGCTTGGCGACGAGAACCCGATCCTGTCGATCCACGACGTTGGCGCGGGTGGCATTTCGAACGCGTTCCCCGAACTCGTCGACGGCGCTGACCGTGGCGCGCGTTTCGACCTGCGTCAGGTGCACCTGGAAGAGTCGGGCCTGTCGCCTGCCGAGATCTGGTGCAACGAGTCTCAAGAGCGCTATGTGCTGGCGATCGCGCCGAACAGTCTGCCGCTTTTCCAGGCGATGTGCGAGCGTGAGCGTTCGCCGTTCGCCGTGGTGGGTATCGCAACAGAGGAGAAGCAACTCCAGCTTGTCGACTCCCATGTGGATGCCGCACTGAAGGAACACTTCCCGGTCAACATGCCGATGGACGTGCTGCTGGGCAAGCCGCCGCGCATGCATCGCGACGTCACGCGCGTGGAGCGGGAGCTCCCGCCCGTCGATGTGACCGGCATCTCGCTGGAACAAGCCGTGCGTGACGTGCTGCGCCACCCGACCGTGGCGAACAAGTCGTTCCTGATCTCGATCGGTGACCGAACCGTGGGCGGGATGAACGCCCGCGACCAGATGGTGGGACCGTGGCAGGTGCCGGTGGCCGACGTGGCCGTGACCACGCTCGACTACAAAGGCACCGCTGGCGAGGCGATGACGATGGGCGAGCGCACGCCGCTGGCCGTGATCAACGCGCCGGCCTCGGGCCGTATGGCGATCGGCGAAGCGCTGACCAACCTGGCGGCGGCACCGGTCAAGGACCTGGGCAAGGTGAAGCTCTCGGCCAACTGGATGGCTGCCTGTGGCGTTGCTGGCGAAGACGCCAAGCTTTACGACACGGTGCACGCCGTTGGCATGGAACTGTGCCCGGCGCTGGGCATCAGCATCCCGGTTGGCAAGGATTCGCTGTCGATGCGCACCAAGTGGTCCGATGCCGATGGCGACAAGGAAGTGGTAGCGCCGGTATCGCTGATCATCTCCGCATTCGCGGCGGTGGACGACGTGAACCGCACGCTGACGCCGCAGCTTCGCACGGACCTGGGTGAGAGCGTGCTGATCGCGATCGATCTCGGGCGTGCCAAAAACCGCATGGGCGGCAGCATTCTGGCCCAGGTGACGCAGCAGGTGGGCGATAGCGCCCCCGACGTCGACAACGCGGAAGACCTCAAGAACTTCTTCAACGTGATCCAGCGCCTGAACCGTGAAGGCAAGCTGCTGGCCTATCACGATCGTTCGGACGGCGGTTTCATGGCTGCCGTGGCGGAGATGGCGTTCGCGGGCCACTGCGGTGTGTCGCTGAACGTCGACATGCTCACGCTCGATCCGAATGGCGAGCAGGATTACGGCGACGCCAAGAACTGGGCGCAGCAGGTCGCGGAACGTCGCAATGACCAGACGCTGCGCGCACTGTTCTCCGAGGAGCTCGGTGCCGTGGTCCAGGTGCGCCTGGAAGAGCGCGACGCCGTGTTCGCGGTGCTGCGCGAGGCGGGCCTGTCGGCATGCAGCCACGTGATCGGCAAGCCGAACACGAACGACCAGGTCGAGATCTATCGCGATGCCAAGAAGGTGTTCGGCGCCGCGCGTGCCGATCTGCAACGTACGTGGACCGAGGTGAGCTGGCGTATCGCGCGTCTGCGCGACAACCCCGCCTGTGCCGATAGCGAGTACGAGCGCGTGCTCGATGCCGGCGACCCTGGCATCAGCCCCGTGCTGACGTTCGACCCGGCCGAGAACATCGCCGCGCCGTTCATCGCTTCGGGCGCGCGTCCGCGCGTGGCCATCCTGCGCGAGCAGGGTGTCAACTCGCAGATCGAGATGGCGTACAGCATGGATCTTGCGGGCTTCGACACGCACGATGTCCATATGAGCGACCTGATTGCCGGCCGTGCCAACCTGGCTGATTTCAAGGGCTTCGTGGCCTGCGGTGGCTTCAGCTACGGTGACGTGCTGGGTGCGGGCGAAGGCTGGGCCAAGACTATCCTGTTCAATGGTCAGATGGCCGAACAGTTCGCGGCGTTCTTCAACCGCCAGGACACCTTCGCGCTGGGCGTGTGCAACGGCTGCCAGATGATGAGCAACCTGGCCCCGATCATTCCGGGTGCCGGCGCTTGGCCGAAGTTCACGCGTAACCAGTCGGAACAGTACGAAGCTCGCTTTGTGACCGTCGAAGTGCAGCAGTCGCCGTCGATCTTCTTCGCCGGCATGGAAGGCAGCCGCATTCCGATCGTCGTGGCGCACGGCGAAGGTTTTGCCGATTTCTCGCAGCAAGGCGACATTGCCAAGGCAAACGTGGCCCTGCGTTTCGTCGACAACCGTGGTGCTGCGACGCAGACGTATCCGCTGAACCCGAATGGTTCGCCGGAGGGCATCACGTCGGTTACGACGGTCGATGGCCGCTTTACTGTGCTGATGCCGCACCCGGAGCGGGTGTTCCGTACCGCGACGATGAGCTGGGCGCCGGACGCGTGGAAGCAGATCGCCGATGGTGGCAGCCCGTGGATGCGTATGTTCCGTAACGCACGGAAGTGGGTGGGCTAAGTTCTTATCCAGCCCATGCCAAAGGCGCCCGACTATCGGGCGCCTTTTTCTTTTGGTGCCGCGGTCTGCATTGCGGGCAGACGCTCAGATGGTGAGATTCGAGTTCAAGCTACAGCCGTATTGGGCTGGTCCGCAGGCGATGGCGATGAGGCGGATGGCGTAGGCGCGGACTCCTGCGTCTGCAGGCGGGCGCTCCAAGGCAGATACCGGGAATAGAGGAGGCGCAAGCGATCGGACCCCGGGGGGATTTTGACTTCTCCACGGATTTCCATGAAGGCGACCGTGGCTTGAAGTAGTTTCGCTTGCGCATAGCGGTCACGCACGGGGAGATGAGGGAGCAGGCTACGCCATCGACCGCCGGTGCATTCGATATTGGGCATTCCCAACGCGCAATAGACCATGCCGCTGGAGAAGATGTGCCACATTTGCCAATAGCCGCTGGTCACGCCCATTGCTTGATATCCATGGAAGTCATGAAGCCTGCGCCGGAACGCATGGATTCTGATCTTACCGGGGCTGGTGCCAAGTGGAAACCCGCCACCCGTATCAAGATCAAACACGTGCCGTGCAAGGCTGCCCAGAGTGCTCCAAATGAAAAAACCGGCGCATTAGCGCCGGTTTCTTAGCGGATTGGCAACAGATTACTGAATCTTCGCCTTGTCCTTGAGGGACTTCATCATCGCCTGGAACTGCTCGCGCTGCCAGCCCTGATCGCCCATCATCATCTGCTGAAGCTGCGGCTTCACTTCTTCGAACGACGGGATCTTGGCGTCGCGCGTGTCCACCAGTTCGATGATGTGCCAGCCAAACTGGGTCTTGACCGGCGTATCGGTCATCTGGCCCTTCTTCAGGTTGGTCATCGCAGCCGAGAACTCGGGCACGTAGCTGCTGCTGTTGGCCCAATCCAGGTCGCCACCGTTCGCGGCGGAACCGGTGTCCTTCGACTGGGCCTTGGCCACATCTTCGAACTTGGCGCCGGCCTTGATCTTGGCGATCAGTGCTTTGGCGTCGGCTTCCTTCTCCACGAGGATGTGACGGACGTGGTATTCCTTGCCGTTGCCGAACTGCGCCTTGATCTTCTCGTATTGCTTGCGCAGCTCTTCATCGCTGGCGCCGTGGGTGCGCACGTAGTCCTCGAACACCGCGCCGGCCAGCACGTTCAGGCGGGCCTGTTCCAGTTGCTCCTGCACGTCGTCACGCTGGGTGATGCCGCGCTTGTTGGCTTCCTGGAGCAGCAGTTCGCGGTCGATCAGCATGTTGCGCGCACGGTCGCGCAGCTCGGGAGTTTCCGGCTGGCCAGTGCTGGCGATCAGCTTGTCCACCTTGGCCGACGAAATCGGCTTGCCATTCACAACGGCAGCGTTCTGGGCGAATGCGGGCAGGCTGCCAGCAGCAAGCACAGCCGCCAGGCTGAACGAGAGGACGGAGGTCTTCATGGGGTCAGGTCTGAGAGTTGCGAGTAGCGTCGCGGGTTGCTTCGCGTGATTGATATTCTTGGTCGGTGTACGCGTTGACAGCCAACGCGTGGATTTGCGAGGGGAACAGTTCGCGCAGCGCATCATACACCATACGATGCCGGACTACGCGAGTGTGACCCCCGAACCGCTCGCTGACGATGAGCACGTCATAGTGCCCGCCGCCAGAGGCAGCGCCTGCATGGCCGGCATGGGCGGCGCTGTCGTCGCGCACGGTCAGGCGGCTGGGATCAAGCGCTGCCTGGAGCAGTGCTTTGATGGTGGCGGGATCAGCTGCCATCCGGATTTCCTTCTGTTCTGTTCTGAATCGATGAGTCCGCGGCGCGGTGGCTTATTCGGACGGGGTTTCCTGGATATGGCGCGACAGCCAGATGCTCTGCGCCACGATGAACACCAGCATCAGGCCCATGCTGCCGAACAGCTTGAAGTTGACCCAGGTGTCGGTCGAAAACTGGTACGCCACATACAGGTTGAGCACGCCCATCACGGCGAAAAAGCCCGCCCAGGCGACGTTGAGGCGGCCCCACATCGGTTCGGGCAGCGCCACCTGCTTTTCCATCATGGCGCGGATCAGGTTCTTGCGCCATCCGATGACCGAGCCGATCAGGGTGACGGCGAACAGCCAGTAAAGCACCGTCGGCTTCCACTTGATGAAGGTTTCGTTGTGCAGCAGGATCGTGGCGCCACCGAATACGGCGATGATCGCCAGGCTGACCCATTGCATGGGCTCGGCCTTGCCGTGACGGAAGTGAACCCAGGCAATCTGGACCACCGTCGCGCCGATCGCCACGGCCGTCGCCGGATAGATGCCGAACAGCTTGAAGGCGACGAAGAAAAGGATGACCGGGAACAGGTCGAAGAGAAATTTCATGCGGATGCAATAAGGTTGGCGGATCGGCGATCAGGCTGGCCCGCGGGCGATCCGCCGCCTGGCAGATCGGTCATGCGACCGGAGTGCGGGTGTCGTCACCCACGATCTTCCGGATCGCGATCATCGAATTTTAGCGCAGCCGAGTTGATGCAATACCGAAGTCCGGTAGGAGCGGGGCCGTCCTCGAAGACGTGGCCCAGATGGCTGCCGCATTCCTTGCAGCGGACTTCCACCCGCGTCATGCCGTGGCTATGGTCGGTGTGTTCGGCGATCACTTCGCCGTTGATCGGGCGGAAATAGCTCGGCCAGCCGCAGCCGGCGTCGAATTTGGTGGCCGACTCGAACAGCGGCGTGCCGCAGCCCACACAATGGTAGATGCCCTGGTTCCAGTGGTCCCAGTACTGGCCGGTGAACGGGCGTTCGGTGGCGGCCTCGCGCGTGACGCGGTACTCGATGTCGGACAGCTGGGAGCGCCATTCGGCGTCGGTCTTGGTCGTGGTCATGATCGTGCTTCCTGGTAGTGCGGCATTCTTGGGGGCGTTTGCTCTGGATTACGACGAGCAGCTGACTTCAAGGCCGGAGGCCCAGTCGGGCGGCAGCTTTGCATATGGCTCGGCTTCGGGCTGTTCGTCAAATGGCTTCGACAATACGGCCAGCAGGCGGTCCACTTCGGAGAAATCCTTGTCGCGCGCGGCGCGGATTGCCGTCTCGGCCAAATGGTTGCGCAGGACGTACTTCGGATTCGTGGCCAGCATGGCGGTCGTGCGTGCCGCATCGTCCGACTGCTCGCTCTGGAGCCTGGCGCGGTACTCAGCTGCCCACGCATCCCAGGCCGCGCGATCGAGGAACAGGTCGCGTACCGGTGCGTCGTGCGAGTTATCCAGCGAGGAAACGCGCGAAAGATTGCGCCAGAACAATGTGTAGTCCACGCGATTCTCGTGAAGCACGCGGAACAGATTGGTCATCAGCGTCTCATCTTGCTCCTGTTCGGCGCGCAGGCCGAGCTTGGCGCGATAGTGACGGAAGAATGCCTCGGCGTAGCGGTCACGGAACGGGTCGAGCGCCTCACGCGCGGCTTCCACCGCGGCTGCCTTCTCGACCTCGGGGTCTGCCGCGTTGGCGTCGCGCCAGAGCGGCAGCAGCGCCTGTGCCAGGCAGTGCAGGTTCCAGAAGGCGATCTGTGGCTGCTGGCTGTAAGCGTAGCGGCCCTGCTGGTCGGAGTGGTTACAGATGTGATTGGCGTCGAATGCGTCGAGGAATCCAAATGGGCCGTAGTCGATCGTCAGGCCCAGGATCGACATGTTGTCGGTGTTCATCACCCCGTGGCAGAAGCCCACTGCTTGCCAGTGGGCGACCATGTCGGCCGTTAGCAGGGACACTTCGCGCAGCAGGGCCTGGTACGGATTCGCGGCGTCCCGGCAGGCTGGGTAGAAGTTGTCGATGACGAAATCGGCCAGTTGACGGAGCGACGCATGGTCTTCACGCGCGGCAAAGTGCTCGAAATGCCCGAAACGGATAAAGCTTGGCGCCAGCCGCGTGACCACGGCAGAGGTCTCGATGGTTTCGCGACGTACCGGCGCGTCGGAGCCGATGATCGACAACGCCCGAGTGGTCGGCACGCCCAGCGCGTACATGGCCTCGGAGCACAGGTATTCGCGAATCGAGGACCGCAGGACCGCGCGGCCGTCTGCCATACGAGAGTAGGGGGTAAGTCCACCCCCCTTCAGTTGGATCTCCCACGGGCCGCCTGGCGTTTGCGCTTCGGCCAGCCGGATCGCGCGGCCATCGCCGAGCTGCCCGGCCCAGACGCCAAACTGGTGTCCGGAGTAAACGGTGGCCAGCGGGTCCGCCCAGTCCGGTACCGCGTTGCCGACGAAGCTGTCGATGAAGGCCGGGTCCTTGACCGCATCCTGCAGGTTCGTCTCGTTCCAGCCCAGCAGCGCCGCAGCGGCTGGCGCGACACTGACAAGGTAAGGCGAAGGCAGTGGCGTCGGGCTGAGTCGCGTGAAGAAGCGCTCGCCGAGCGCGGCAATGCCGGGGCGCGTGCCAAAAGGTACGTTGAAGGAGGTCGGGGGCAAGACGTCAGTGGGTTCGTTGGGCATCAGGGGCAGCCAAAAATGGCAGGGCTCCGCATCGATCAGACCGCTCAATGATGGCGCTGCCGAATGCCCAGTATGAGTGCACATGCATCAAGTGCATGGTGCTAGGGGAAAACGACATATTGAGACACATCTGGCCTCGCAGTATTGTACTTGCACCGGTTTCCCCCTGTAGCCCAAGGGTCTCCGCTGTATCGCAGACCACGCAAATAGCGATGCAAATAGCGGACATCAATCCTATGCATGACAGGGGCCGGAGCGCTGCCATCGAGCGCGGCGCTCGCGCGATCCATCACACATAAGTGTCACCGGTTTCTGTTTTCGCGGAGTATGGGAGCAATCGGCCAAAAATTAGCACGATTGTTCGTTTTTCAGACTGATCATTCAAGACTGGAGACAGTTTCATGGCTTTGATGGGACAAATGATGAGCGCACCGTTGCTCATTTCCTCCATCATCCGGCACGCTGCGCGCTACTACGGCAGCACCGAAATCGTCTCGCGACGAACCGAAGGCGACCTGCATCGCTATACCTACCGCGATTGCGAACTGCGCGCGCGCAAGCTGGCACAGGCGCTTGGCGCGCTGGGCGTGCAGCAGGGCGAACGCGTTGGCACGCTGGCCTGGAACGGCTATCGCCACCTCGAGATTTACTACGGCGTGTCCGGCATGGGCGCCGTCTGTCATACGATCAACCCGCGCCTGTTCCCAGAACAGATCGCTTACATCGTCAATCATGCCGACGACAAATACGTGTTCTTTGACAGCACGTTCCTGCCGCTGGTAGAGGGCGTGGCACCGCATTGCCCGAACGTGAAGGGCTGGGTGATGATGTCCGACCGCGCCCACATGCCGGCCGAGTCGAAGGTCGACCTGATCTGCTACGAAGACCTGATCGACGCCCAGGACGGCAACTACGAGTGGCCGCAGTTCGACGAAAACCAGGCGTCCAGCCTTTGCTACACGTCCGGTACCACGGGCAACCCGAAGGGCGCGCTGTATTCGCATCGCTCGACGGTGTTGCACTCGTACGCCTCGGCACTGCCCGACGCGCTCGGATGCTCCGCGCGCGACGTGATTCTGCCGGTGGTGCCGATGTTCCACGTCAATGCCTGGGGCCTGCCGTACTCGGTGCCGCTGGTCGGCGCAAAGCTGGTGCTGCCCGGGCCGAAGCTTGACGGTGCTTCGCTGTTCGAGTTGTTCGAGCAGGAGGGCGTGACTTTCTCCGCCGGCGTGCCGACGGTCTGGCTGGGCCTGCTGCAATACGTCCAGGCCAACAAGCTGAAGTTCTCGACGTTCCGCCGCACCGTGATTGGCGGATCGGCGGCGCCGCCCGCAATGATCCGCGCGCTCGAAGCGCTGGACGTGGAAGTCATCCACGCATGGGGCATGACCGAGATGTCGCCGCTGGGCACGTCCTGCAAGCTGCTGGCGCGCCATTTGGACCTGCCTGAGGAGGCGCGTCACAAGATCGTGGAGAAGCAGGGCCGCGTGATCTATGGCGTCGACATGAAGATCGTCGACGGTGACGGCAAGGAACTGCCGTGGGACGGCAAGGCCTTCGGCGACCTCTACGTGCGCGGCCCGTGGGTCATCGACCATTACTTCCGCAACGACAACAGCCCGCTCGTGGATGGCTGGTTCCCCACCGGGGACGTGGCCACGATCGACGAAGAGGGCTACATGCAGATCACGGACCGCAGCAAGGACGTGATCAAGTCCGGCGGCGAATGGATCTCGTCGATCGATGTCGAGAACGTCGCTGCCGCGCATCCGGCCGTGCACATGGCCGCCTGCATCTCCGCGTATCACCCGAAATGGGACGAGCGACCGCTGCTAGTGGTGGTCAAGCGCCCGAACATGGAGATCACGCGCGAGGAACTGCTCGGGTTCTTCGAGGGCAAGGTCGCCAAATGGTGGATTCCCGACGATGTGCTGTTCGTCAACGAGATTCCGCTCACGGCTACCGGCAAGATGCAGAAGCTCAAGTTGCGGGAGCAACTCAAGGACTACAAGCTGCCCACCGCCTGAGGCCGATCGAGGTCGACCGCAGCGGGATATTCATCTGATCAGGTAGCAGCAGGCATTTGCGCGGGCTCAGGGAAAGGAGTCCGCGCGCCGGTGACCGGCCACGCGAGGAGGGTGTGGCCGGCCACTCATCGCCAATGACAACAAGTGAAGGAGACAGGTATGACCAAGTTGCGTCCGCTGGTAACCGGGGTGGCGGCAGTTGTGGCACTGGGTTCCGCGCTGGTATCGGGAGTGGCTGCAGCCGATACGGTGAAGATCGCGTTTATCGATCCGCTTTCGGGTTTGATGGCCCCCGTGGGCCAGAACCAGCTCAAGAGCTGGCAGTACGTGGCCGACGTGGCTAACCAGAAGAACTGGGCGGGCGCGCACAAGTTTGAGGTGGTGGGGTTTGACAACAAGCTGTCGCCGCAGGAAAGCCTGACCATCCTCAAGCAGGCTGTGGACCAGAACATCCGCTATATCGTCCAGGGCAACGGCTCCGCCGTGGGGCTGGCGCTGGAAGACGCGGTGGCCAAGCACAACGAGCGCAATCCGGGCAAGGAAATCGTCTACCTGAACTACGCCGCGGTGGACCCGGACATGACCAACAGCAAGTGCAATTACTGGCATTTCCGGCTCGACGCGAACTCCGACATGAAGATGGAGGCGCTGACGACGTACCTGGCCAAGGACCCGAACGTCAAGAAGGTCTACCTGATCAACCAGAACTACTCGTTTGGCCACCAAGTGGCGCGCGCGGCAAAGGAATACCTGAAGCGCAAGCGTCCTGACATCCAGATCGTCGGCGAGGATCTGCACCCGCTTGCGCAGGTCAAGGACTTCGCGCCGTATGCGGCCAAGATCAAAGCGTCGGGCGCCGATACTGTGATCACCGGCAACTGGGGTAGCGACCTTGCGCTGCTGATCAAGGCGGGCAAGGATGCCGGCCTGCCGGTCAACTACTACACGTACTACGCGGCCACCACCGGGGTGCCGACGGCGATGGGCGCCTCCGGCGCCGAGCACGTCAAGTACGTCGGCTACTACAACCCGAACAATCCCACCTTCAAGGGTGGCGACATCGTCGAAGGCTTCAAGAAGAAGTACAACGACGACTTCTATGTGATGGCGGCCTACTCTGGCGTTGCCTTCCTTGCCAAGGCCATGAAGGACACTGGTTCCACGGACCCGGTCAAGGTGGCCAAGGCGATGGAGGGGATGAAGGTCGAGAGCATGAACGGGACGGTGGAAATGCGTAACACCGACCATCAGGCCCAGCAACCGCTGGTGGTGGCCACCTGGACCAAGGTCAACGGCAAGGACATCAAGTTTGACCAGGAAAACACCGGCTATGGCTGGAAGACCAACGCGCAGCTCGACCAGTTCGTGGCCGCGCAGCCGACTTCCTGCCAGATGAAACGGCCGAACTAAGTCGGGAAGACAAAGAAAAGGAAGGGCAGATCAGGGTTCCCGTTCGCGCGGGAACCCTGGACAATGCGGATTTTGTCGGGCCATGCTCCGGTGCCGAGGAGTTGCCGTGGAATTTTTTGTCATCTCGCTGTTGAATGGTGTCAGCTACGGGCTGTTGCTGTTCATGCTGTCATCGGGGCTGACGCTGATCTTCAGCATGATGGGTGTGCTGAACTTTGCGCATGCCAGTTTCTACATGCTGGGCGCGTACTTCGCCTACACCATTGCCACCAAGGTGGGCTTCTGGCCCGCGCTGATTTTTGCGCCGTTGCTGGTGGCTGGCGCTGGGGCACTGGTGGAGCGCTTCGGCCTGCGTACCGTCCATAAGTTCGGTCACGTCGCCGAACTATTGTTCACCTTCGGGCTGGCCTATCTGATCGAGGAAGGCGTCAAGCTCGTCTGGGGCCTGGCCGCTGTGCCGTACCGGATTCCCGAGGTGCTGGATGGCCCGCTCTTCACCGTCTTCACTTCGTCGTTCCCGAAGTACCGAGCGTTCATGATGCTTGTGTCATTGGGGATGCTGGTGGCGATCTACCTGGTGCTCACACGTACCCGCATCGGCCTGGTGATCCAGGCGGCGTTGACCCATCCCGAGATGGTCGAGGCCCTTGGCCACAACGTGCCGCGCGTCTTTATGATGGTCTTCGGCGGCGGTGCCGCACTGGCCGGTCTGGCTGGGGTCATCGGCGGCAATGCGTTCGTGACCGAGCCGTCGATGGCGGCCGCGGTCGGGTCGATCGTGTTTGTCGTGGCCGTGGTTGGCGGCATGGGGTCACTCGTGGGGGCTTTCATCGCTTCGCTCCTGATCGGGGTGCTGCAGACCTTCGCCGTGACGATCGACGCCTCGATGGCCGGGCTGCTCGGCAGCCTTGGCATGACAGTCACCGATGCCACGCCGCTCAGTTCGCTCTGGAAACTCACGGTCGCCCAGGTGGCGCCGGTGCTGCCTTACGTGCTGATGGTGGTGATGCTGATCTTCCGCCCGCGCGGGCTGATGGGTACCCGGGAGAGCTGAGCGATGGAGTCGACGACGATGCAACAATCTTCCGATCCGGTGGTCACGGGGCGGACCATGCGCTACCGCCCGATGAACCTGTTGCGCTGGCTGATTTGGAGCGTGACCGTGGTGCTGATGCTGGTGATGCCACTGATCTTCAGCGGTGGCTTCGCGGTGACGCTGCTGTCGCAGATGGGCATCATGATCATCTTCGCGCTTTCGTACAACATGCTGCTTGGGCAGACGGGCATGTTGTCGTTCGGGCACGCCGTGTATTCCGGGCTTGGCGCGTTTATCGCGGTGCACGTGCTGAACATGATCGGCGCGGGCAAGGTCTGGCTGCCGGTGTCGATGCTGCCGCTGGTGGGTGGGCTGGCCGGCGCGTTCTTCGGCGTGATCTTCGGCTACGTGACCACGAAGAAGTCGGGTACCACATTCGCCATGATCACGATGGGGATTGGCGAGATGGTCTTTGCCAGTTCGCTGATGTTCCCGGACTTCTTCGGTGGCGAGGGCGGTATCTCGACCAACCGGGTGGTCGGCGAGCCGTTCCTCGGCATCACATATGGCCACGGCCGTCAGGTGTATTACCTGATCGCCGCATGGTGCCTGCTGTCGATGGTGGCGATGTATGCGTGGACCCATACGCCGCTGGGCCGTATCGCCAACGCCGTGCGCGATAACCCCGAGCGCGTGGAGTTCATCGGCTACAACACGCAGCGGGTGCGCTATTTGGTGCTGATCCTGTCGGCGTTCTTCGCCGGCATCGCAGGCGCGCTGTCAGCGATCAACTTCGAGATTGTCTCGGCGGAGAACGTCAGCGCCGTGCGCTCGGGCGGCGTGTTGCTTGCGGCGTTCATCGGCGGGGCGGGAGTGTTCTTCGGCCCGGTGATTGGCGCCATCGTGTTCACGCTGTTCGCCGTCGCACTGTCCGATCTGACCAAGGCATGGCTGCTCTACCTGGGCCTGTTCTTCGTGATGATGGTGATGTTCGTGCCGGGCGGCATCGCCAGCCTGCTAATGATGCAGATGCCGCTGGTCGCAAAGAAACAGTTCGGCCGGATGCTGCCGTACTACGGGCGGGCTGCAGTGGCCGGTGCGGTGCTGCTGGCAGCGCTGATCCTGACGGTCGAGATGGTGTACAAGGTGCAGGTCGATAGCGCCAATGGCACGGAAATGTCGCTGGTGGGCATCGGCTTCGATGCAGGCACGTTCGCGCCATGGATTGTTGCTGCGGCGCTGTGGGCAATGGGGTATGCGGCGTGGCGCTGGGCGGCGGGGCAGGTTCGCGCACAGCTCGATGCGATCCAGACGCAAACCGGAGGACACGCATGACGACGCCCGCACTTGAACTTTCCGACGTCCGCAAGCGATTCGGCCAGACCGAGATTATCCGGGGCGTCACGCTTTCCATTGGCAAAGGTGAGCGCCATGCGCTGATCGGGCCAAACGGGGCGGGCAAGTCCACCACGTTCAACCTGATCTCCGGCCGTTTCGCGCCGACCTCGGGCAGCGTGAAGCTGAACGGGCAGAGCATTGCCGGACTGCGGCCGTTCGAAATCAACCGGATGGGGCTCTCGCGCAGCTTCCAGATCACGAACATCTTTCATCGGCTGTCCGTGTTCGAGAACCTGCGTTGCGCGGTGCTCTGGTCGCTCGGCTATAAGTACTCGTTCTGGCATCGCCTGTCCGAATTGCGCGACGCGCGTGAGCGTGCCGAGGAAGTGCTCGAACTGATCGGCATGGAGCATCGGCGCAATACGCAGGCCGGCTTGTTGACGTATGCGGAGCAGCGCGCGCTGGAAATCGGCATCACGATCGCCGGCGGAGCCGAGGTCATCCTGCTTGATGAGCCCACGGCTGGTATGAGCCGTTCCGAGTCTGACCATGCCGTGGAACTGATCCGGAAGGTCACCGTCGGCAAGACGCTGGTGATGGTGGAGCACGACATGAGCGTCGTGTTTGGCCTGGCGGACAGGATCTCCGTGCTGGTCTACGGCGAGGTCATCGCCACCGATACACCCGAGGCGATTCGGAACAATCGCAAGGTCAAGGAGGCCTATCTGGGTACCACGCTGGATGAACCGGCCACCGAGGGAGCGCACGGATGAGCACGCGGATGCTGGATGTCACCGGGCTGCACGCCTACTACGGCAAGAGCCATATCCTCCACGGCGTGGATGCGCATGTGGACCAGGGCGAAATCGTCGCATTGCTCGGCCGCAATGGTGTGGGGCGGTCGACCATGGCCAAGGCAATACTTGGCATGGTGAAGGCGGAGGGCTCGGTCAAGTTCCGGGGTGAGGAAATGCTCGGGCGCCGCACGTTCGAGATCGCGCATGCGGGGATCGGCTACGTGCCGGAGAATCGCGACATCTTCCCGACGCTGACCGTGCGGCAGAATCTGACCCTCGGCGAGAAGCGTAATCCCCGACAGGCCAAGCCACGCTGGTCTGTCGCGGATATGTATCAGATGTTCCCAAGGCTCAAGGAGCGAGAGAATACGCCGGCCGGCGTGCTGTCTGGCGGCGAGCAGCAGATGCTGACGCTGTGCCGCACGCTGATGGGCGACCCGGACCTGGTCCTGATCGACGAACCGACCGAGGGCCTCGCGCCAATGATCGTCACGCTGGTGGGAGATTTCCTGAAGACGCTCAAGGAGCGCGGTATCTCGGTGCTGCTGATCGAGCAAAAGCTGGCGATCGCGCTCGACATTTCACAGCGCGTCTATGTGATGGGCCACGGCCATATCGTCTTCGAGGGGACCCCCGTTGAACTGAAGGCGAATGCGCAGATACGGAAGGAGTGGCTGGAGGTGTAGGTGCTGGGCCGGGATTCAGATCCCAAGCCAGATACATATCGGCGGCGCGCCTCGATGGCCGGCCCGGCTGTTGTTCAATCCACTGCTGTAGGTTCAAAGCGCCTTTCTCACCCGGGTGAGAAAGGCGCTTTGCCATGCGCGTCAGACTGCGCTGGGGTTCACATCCCCCTGAGTTGATCTGACGCCGCGCGATTGACCCCGCGCAATCGCAATCCACCCCACCATCATTTTGAGACTCCGGCACTTGGCCCTCGTTGCCACGATGCCTAGGATTGCCCGTGTCGTCGACGCGCGTCGGCGCACTGGTCGCGTGCCTGGCACGCCATTCTCACACTTCAAGGTTCATATGAACGGGGTCATCGAGCTATTCGGCTGGTTTGTGTTCAACGTCGCGCTGCCGTTGGGCGCACCGTTAGCACTGCTGCCTTTGGCTCGCGTCCCGAGCTTCTTTCGTGCGCATTGCCGGGGCATCGTCTGGCACGCCATCAAAGGGGGTCAATTGCTTTGGGCCGTGATCCCGATGAGCGCGAGCGCCTGCCACCTTCTGGCCACCGCGCTCGAGGTGCCCGGTGTGCCGAATGCTCTTCGGCAGTACATCTGGTTTGTCATGGCGATCCACGTGGTGGTGATCGTTGCGGCATCCGTGCTTGTGCTGTTTGCCACCATGGATGCGCATCAGCGTGACGTTCTCGCGCATTCGCAAGCACAAAGGATCCCACGTTCCTGGATCTGGCTCACCTGCATGAGCGGGGGTGTCCATTTTGTGGGCTATGTGGCCCTAATCAGGCCGCACTTGCCCTCGTAGTTTCCAACTCGACAGGAGTACCTATGATTAGATTTCTCAGCAGGATGCATGAAGACAAGGTGTTCTTCACGAAGGTCATGGATCGCTTTCTCACCGTTCTGACGCTGGTATCCATAGGAACCATGGGTGGGGCGATGTATGAGCTGCTGAAGCGAAGCCAGTGAGTGATCTTGATCCTCTGGCAATAGCGCCCGCAATGCGGGCGCTAGCGCTTTCGGTGCCGTGACGCCAGCAAGCGTCGGCGATCACTCCTTCTTTACCAGTTCAAACGGCATGTCTTCGTAGTCGATCATGCGCGAGCCGCGTACGATGCGGTAGCCGAGCCAGAGCGCCAGGAAGACTGGCACACCGATGTAGGTCGAGACGATTTCTTGCCAACGGCCAGGGATGTCAGTGAATGCCTGATAGTTCTGGCCGCCCACGATGACGAGACACAGGACGCCAGCGAAGATTGGGCCGAATGGATAGAGCGGAGAGCGGTAGGCGAGATCGCTGACCTTGTAGCCCTGATACAGCAGACCCTTGCGGAAACGATAGTGGCTGACGGCGATACCGAGCCACGCGAAGAATCCGGTCATTGCCGAGGTGTTGAGCAGCCACAGGTACACGGCCTTGTCGCCGAACAGTGAACTGAAGAAGCACAGCGCGCCGATGCCCGTGGTCACCAGCAGCGCGTTGAATGGCACGCCGTTCGGGGTGAGCTTGGCTAGAGCCCTTGGGGCGCGCTGGCTGACCGCCAAGCCATAGAGAATCCGAGTCGAAACATACATGCTCGATGTCCCCGCCGAGAGCAGCGCGGTCAGCACCACGGCGTTCATCAGCGCCGCGGCGAAAGCCAGCCCGGCGTGCTGGAATACCAGTGCAAACGGGCTGACGCCAACGTCGGTCACGTCATTGCGAAGCAGGTTCGGGTCGGTATACGGAATGAGCACGCCAATGATCAGGATGGCAACGACATAGAACAGCAGGATGCGCCAGAACGTCTGTCGGATCGCGCGCGGAATCGTGCGTCCGGGGTCCGCGGCTTCACCAGCCGCCACGCCGACCGTCTCGGTTCCCTGAAATGAAAAGCCGGCGATCATCGCCACCGCGAACAGCCCGGGGAGGCCACCGACGAATGGGGCTTCGCCGGTCGTGAAGTTGTGCCAGCCCGATTGTGGCCCACCCTTGAGGATGCCGAGGATCATCAGCACGCCCACGCACAGGAAAACGACGACGGTTACAACCTTGATCATGGCGAACCAGTACTCGGCCTCGCCGAAGCCCTTCACCGAGAACGCATTGAGCGCGAACATCAGTGACAGAAAGCCTGCGCTCCAGTAGATGCCCGGTACCTCCGGGAACCAGTACTGCATGACCAACTGGGCTGCCGTCAGTTCGACGGCAATTGTCACAGCGAGGCTGAACCAGTAGTTCCAGCCAAGTGCGAAGCCAAAGCCCTCGTCGACGTAGAGGGCGCTGTAAGTCACGAATGACCCTGCCACGGGCATGTGCACCGCGAGCTCGCCAAGGCTGGTCATCAGGCAGTACACCATCAGGCCGATCAGGCAGTAGGCCAGCAGGGCACCGCCGGGGCCGGACTGTGCGATGGATGCGCCCGAGGCGACAAACAGTCCGGTGCCGATGGCGCCACCCAGGGCGATCATCGTCAGGTGGCGCGCCTTGAGCTTGCGGTGCAGGTCGTCGTGCTCGACGACCGGGTGTTGATGGGGATGTGGATGGGACATCAGGGTCGCTGGATCGTCGGAGGGGCGTGGTTGGACTAGGTCTTGTGGACCGGCCGGATCACCCCGGAAAAACGAAAGGCGCGAGTCTACCGTGCCTTTTTCGATGGATTCGAGGCGTGTATCAAATAAAGTAGTGCAGGGTGTCGAATTCGTCTCGGAAGTGGCGTGGCAGGCATAGGGGAGAGATGTCTCTACGGGTTCCCCCTGAGGGATTTGGGCCGCGCGCAGGATCACCATGAACGCCGGACAAAGCCGGCATGAAGGCCGCGCATAACGCGGTTTGCGCGGTCGAAAAATGAAATTGAACGACCGTGCTATTTTGTGTATGCTTGATCCGCTTTCGAGCCGGATGGCTTGTGTGGCAAGGGATTGCGGGGCATAACACCATCAACCCGCGGTCCTGGCGGTACCCCTTCATTCGAGAATTCGAATCCCGAGACAAAATCCAGACACCAAAGGAACGCGTATGACAGCGCAGTATCAGGTTCAGGACGGCGTAGCCGTCATCACACTCGACAATCCCCCCGTCAACGGCCTCGGTCACAGCACCCGCCTTGGCATCGTCGAAGGCTTGACCCGTGCGCTGGATGACGCGGCCGTCAAGGCAGTGGTCATTACCGGCGCCGGCAAGGCTTTCTCGGGCGGCGCCGACATCCGCGAATTCAACACGCCCAAGGCCACGCAGGAGCCGACGCTGCACTCGGTGATCCGCGCCCTGGAAGCCTCGACCAAGCCGATCGTGGCGGCAATTCACTCGGTCGCCATGGGTGGCGGCCTGGAACTGGCACTGGGCTGTAACTATCGCGTGGCCGCCAAGGGCGCCCAGATCGCGCTGCCGGAAGTCAAGCTCGGCCTGCTGCCGGGCGCTGGTGGCACGCAACGCCTGCCGCGCCTGATCGGCCTGGAGCACGCGCTGAACATGATCGTGTCCGGCACCGCGATTCCGTCGGAGAAGTTCGCCGGTTCGAAGCTGTTCGACGAGATCGTCGATGGCGACGTGCTGCCTGCCGCCGTCAAGTTCGCCCAGAGCGTGGCTGCCGCGCCGGGACCGTACCCGAAGGTGCGCGACCTGAAGGTGCGCCACGAGAACGCCGAAGGCTTCCTGGCCTTCGCCCGCAATACCGTGGCTGCCGTGGCCAAGAATTTCCCGGCCCCGCTGAAGTGTGTGGATGCCGTGGCGGCTTCGCTGAAGCCGTTCGAGGCTGGCCTGAAGGACGAGCGTGATGGCTTCATGTACCTCGTCGGCACGCCGGAATCGCGCGCGCTGCGTCACGCCTTCTTTGGCGAGCGCGCTGCCAGCAAGATCCCCGATGTGCCCGAAGGCACCCCGGTGCGCAAGATCGAACGCGTTGCAGTGATCGGCGCCGGCACGATGGGTGGCGGCATCACGATGAACTTCCTGAACGCCGGCATCCCCGTGACGATGCTGGAAATGAAGCAGGAAGCGCTGGAGCGCGGCGTGGCCACGATCCGCCGCAACTACGAGAACAGCGCCAAGAAGGGCAAGCTGACGCAAGAGAAGGTCGAGCAGCGCATGGGCCTGCTGACCACCACGATGTCCTATGACGACATCAAGAACGCAGACCTCGTGATCGAGGCCGTGTTCGAAGAAATGGGCGTCAAGGAAACCGTCTTCAAGAAGCTGGACGAAGTGATGAAGGACGGCGCGATCCTGGCCTCCAATACCTCCACGCTGGACGTCAACAAGATTGCCTCGTTCACCCGTCGTCCGCAGGACGTGGTTGGCATGCACTTCTTCAGCCCGGCCAACGTGATGAAGCTGCTGGAAGTGGTGCGCGGCGAGAAGACCGGCAAGGACGTGCTGGCCACCGTCATGCAGATCGGCAAGAAGATCAAGAAGACGGCCGTGGTATCGGGCGTCTGCGACGGCTTCATCGGCAACCGCATGATCGAGCAGTACAGCCGCCAGGCCGGCTACCTGCTGGACGAAGGCGCGCTGCCCGAGCAGGTGGACAAGGCCATCGAGAAGTTCGGTTTCGCCATGGGCCCGTTCCGCATGGGCGATCTGGCTGGCAACGACATCGGCTGGGCGATCCGCAAGCGCCGCGCCGTGGACAAGCCGGACATCCAGTACTCGAAGACCGCCGACAAGCTCTGCGAGATGGGCCGCTTCGGTCAGAAGACCGGCGCAGGCTGGTACGACTACAAGGCTGGTGATCGCAAGCCGTACCCGAACAAGCAGGTCAACGACATGATCGTCGAGCACTCGAAGGAGCTCGGCATCACGCGCCGCAAGATCTCGGATGAGGAAATCGTCGAACGTCTGGTGTTTGCACTGGTGAACGAAGGCGCCAAGATCCTGGAGGAAGGCATTGCCTCGAAGGCGTCGGACATCGACATGGTCTACCTGACCGGCTACGGCTTCCCGCTGTTCCGTGGTGGCCCGATGCTGTACGCGGACCAGGTCGGCCTGTACAACGTGGCCCAGTCCATGAAGCGCTATGCCAAGGGTTACCACGGCGAAGCGTGGGTGGTGGCACCGCTGCTGCAGAAGCTGGCAGACGAGGGCAAGGGCTTCAACGGCTGATCGCGACCGCGTGAACGCAAAGGGATAACGCGAATCATGGCCTACGGCGCGCAGGATTGCCTGCTGGTGATCGATGTGCAGAACGACTTCATGCCGGGGGGCGCGCTGGCCGTGCCGCGCGGCGATGAAGTCGTGCCGATCATCAACCGGTTGGCGCCGGCATTCGAGCACGTGGTGCTGACGCAGGACTGGCATCCCGCCGGTCATGTGTCCTTCGCCACGAGCCATGTCGGTACCGCGCCGTTCCAGACCATGATGTTGCCGTATGGCGAGCAAGTGCTGTGGCCCGATCACTGCGTGCAGGGCACGCCCGGCGCCGCGCTGCATGCAGACCTGCGCATCCCGCACGCGCGGATGGTGATCCGCAAGGGTCACCACGCCAACGTGGACAGCTACAGCGCGTTCATGGAGGCGGACCGCACGACGAAGACCGGACTGGCTGGCTATCTGCGCGAGCAGGGCGTTCGCCGGGTGGTCTGCGTCGGGTTGGCAACGGATTACTGCGTGGCCTGGACCGCGCTCGACGCGCGCGCAGCGGGCTTCGAGGCGGTGGTCGTGGAAGATGCCTGCCGCGCGATCGATCTGAACGGATCGCTCGACCGGGCATGGCGAGAACTGGCTGCGGCCGGTGTTCGTCGCGCGACTGCCGACGCACTGCGGTCTGGTGCCGGTACGCACAATCCCTGGCTCCCTGAATCCTGAAGCGTCACGCAACGAAAGCCGAATACACCGAATATTTCTCGCAAGTTTGCAAGAGACACCAAGATACCGAGGAGCAACACATGAACGAGGCAGTCATCGTATCCACCGCCCGCACCGGGCTGGCCAAGAGCTGGAAGGGCGCTTTCAACATGACCCACGGCGCGACCCTGGGCGGTCATGCCGTACAGCACGCCATCGCCCGCGCGAAGATCGAAGCCGGTGAAGTGGAAGACGTGCTGATGGGTTGTGCCAACCCCGAGGGGGCCACCGGCGCCAACATCGCGCGCCAGATCGCCCTGCGCGCTGGTTGCCCGGTGACCGTGCCAGGCGCCACCGTGAACCGTTTCTGCTCGTCCGGCCTGCAGACCATCGCCATGGCCGCGCAGCGCGTGATCGCCGATGAGGGCGACATCTTCGTCGCTGGCGGCGTGGAGTCGATCTCGTGCGTTCAGCAGGACATGAACCGCCACATGATTCAGGAAAGCTGGCTGAACAAGAACAAGCCGGAGATCTACTGGAGCATGCTGCAGACCGCCGAGAACGTGGCCAAGCGCTACAACATCGGTAAGGATCGCCAGGACGAGTACGGCGTGCAGAGCCAACTGCGTGCCGCCGCTGCCCTGGAAGCCGGCAAGTTCAAGGACGAAATCGTGCCGATGACGGTGCTGGCAGGCGTGGCCGACAAGGCCACCGGCCAGCTGATGACGAAGGAAGTCACGATCGACGCCGACGAAGGTATCCGTGCCGACACCACGCTGGAAGCCGTGTCGAAGATCCGCACGGCCATGCCGGGTGGCGTGATCACCGCCGGCAATGCCTCGCAGTTCTCGGATGGCGCCTCGGCAGCCGTCGTGATGAACGCACGCGTGGCCGCCGCCAAGGGTCTGCAGCCGCTGGGCGTCTTCCGCGGTTTTGCCGTGGCGGGTTGCGAGCCTGACGAAATGGGTATCGGCCCGGTGTTCGCGGTGCCGAAGCTGCTGAAGAAGGCTGGCCTGAAGGTTGACGACATCGGTCTGTGGGAACTGAACGAAGCGTTCGCCGTGCAGGTGCTGTACTGCGCCGACAAGCTGGGCATCCCGATGGATCGCCTGAACGTCAACGGCGGCGCGATCGCCGTGGGTCACCCGTACGGTGTGTCGGGCGCGCGTCTGGTCGGCCATGCGCTGATCGAAGGCAAGCGCCGTGGCGTCAAGTACGTCGTGGTGACGATGTGCATCGGCGGTGGTCAGGGTGCCGCCGGCCTGTTCGAAGTGCTGTAAGGCATCTCGGGCGCACACTGTATTCCCCCTCTCTCATGCAATGGGAGAGGGGCGGGGGAGCGGGCTTTTCGGTTCAGGCGGCAATCCGTCTCAAGCCGCGCCGCAGCGCCTGCTCCCCCAACCCCTCTGCCGCTTGGCGGGAGAGGGGCGCTTTTCCCTCACCGCATACTGAAGGCCAAGCCGCCTTTCGTTTCAGCCCGGAGCTTCCTATTCCATGTCGCTGATTCTTTCCCGTCGTGACCTCAACTTCGTTCTGTACGAATGGCTCAAGGCCGAGGAACTGACACAGATTCCCCGATTTTCCGATCACTCGCGCGAGACGTTCGACGCCGCGCTGGATACGTGCGAGAAAATCGCCACCGATCTGTTCGCCCCGCACAACAAGAAAAGCGATGCCCAGGAGCCGCATTTCGATGGCGAGACGGTCACGATCATTCCCGAAGTCAAGACCGCGCTGAAGGCCTTCTGCGAAGCGGGCCTGATGGCCGCCGGCCAGGACTATGAGTACGGCGGCATGCAGTTGCCCGTCACGCTGGAGAAGGCCGCGTTCGCCTACTTCAAGGCCGCCAACGTTGGCACGAGCTCGTACCCGTTCCTGACGATCGGTAACTCGAACCTGCTGCTCACGCACGGCACCCCGGCACAGATCGATACGTTCGTACGCCCCGAACTGGAAGGTCGCTTCTTTGGCACGATGTGCCTGTCGGAACCGCAGGCGGGCTCGTCGCTCTCGGACATCACCACCCGCGCCGACTACGAAGGCGAATCGCCGTTGGGCCAGCAGTACCGGCTGCGCGGCAACAAGATGTGGATCTCGGCGGGCGAGCACGAGCTCTCGGACAATATCGTCCACCTCGTGCTGGCCAAGATCCCGGGCCCGGATGGCAAGCTGATCCCGGGTGTGAAGGGTATCTCGTTGTTCATCGTGCCGAAGTACCTCGTCAATGAGGATGGCTCGCTGGGCGAGCATAACGACGTCGTGCTGGCGGGCCTGAACCACAAGATGGGCTACCGTGGCACCACCAACTGCCTGCTGAACTTCGGCGAAGGCATGAAGTACCGCCCGAATGGCAAGGCCGGCGCGATCGGCTATCTGGTCGGCGAAGCGCACAAGGGCCTGGCCTGCATGTTCCACATGATGAACGAGGCGCGCATTGGCGTCGGCCTCGGCGCCGTGGCACTTGGCTATACCGGTTACCTCCACGCGCTGGACTACGCGCGCAATCGTCCGCAGGGCCGCCCGGTGGGCCCGCAGGGCAAGGATCCGGCGAGCCCGCAGGTCAAGCTGGTCGAACATGCCGACGTCCGTCGGATGCTGCTGGCGCAAAAGAGCTACGTCGAAGGCGGTCTGGCGCTGAACCTGTACTGCGCGCGGCTGGTCGACGACGAGCATGCCGCCAAGGCGGCCGGCGAGGGCGAGCGGCAACGCGAACTGTCGCTGCTGCTGGATATCCTCACGCCGATCGCCAAAAGCTGGCCGTCGCAGTGGTGCCTGGAAGCCAATAGCCTGGCCATCCAGGTGCATGGCGGGTACGGCTACACGCGTGAGTACAACGTCGAACAGTTCTATCGCGACAATCGCCTCAATCCGATCCACGAAGGCACGCACGGTATTCAGGGTCTGGACCTGCTGGGCCGCAAGGTGGTGATGCAGGACGGCGCCGCATTCCAGTTGCTCGGCAAGCGCGTGCAGGACACTTGCCGGCGGGCGCAGGCCACGGGTGACAAGACGCTGGGCGAGCAGGCCCGCGCGCTTGGCGCTGGCACCGCGCGCCTGGCCGAGGTCACGCGCACGCTGTGGGCAGCCGGAGATTCGAATGTCACGCTGGCTAACGCATCGGTATACCTGGAGGCATTTGGCCATGTCGTCATGGCGTGGATCTGGCTTGAGCAGGTGCTGGTAGCGCATGCTGCGCTGTCGAACGCCAAGGGCGAGGATGCCGATTTCTATCGCGGCAAGCTGGCTGCGGCAGCGTTCTTCTTCAACTTCGAGTTGCCGAAGGTGTACCCGCAACTCGACCTGCTTGCATCGCTCGATCGTACGACGCTCGACATGCAGGACGCCTGGTTCTGAACGCAAGCCGCTAAGAGGCAATTCTGGCGTCTAGCCAGAGCCGCTTTGCTTCGTTTTTATAGCGGCGAAGAAGGATAAAACGGGAGACAACATGAGGACCATCCAGCAATTGTTCGACCTCAAGGGCCGTACAGCGCTGATAACTGGCGGATCGCGCGGCCTGGGGCTGCAGATTGCCGAAGCACTTGGTGAACAGGGCGCCCGCGTGGTGCTGTCGGCCCGCAAGGCCGATGAACTGCAGGCCGCGCAGGAACACCTGAAGTCGCGTGGTATTGCGGCGGAATGGATCGCCGCGGATGGCTCGCGCGATGCCGAAATTGCCCGGCTGGCCGACGAGGCGCTGGCGAAGCTCGGACACGTCGATATCCTCGTCAACAACGCCGGGGCTACCTGGGGCGCGCCGGCCGAGGATCATCCGGTCGAGGCCTGGGACAAGGTGATGAACCTGAACATCCGCGGCCTGTTCCTGCTGACGCAGCGGATTGGCAAGCTGTCGATGATTCCGCGTCGCAGTGGCAGGATCATCAACGTCGCGTCGATCGCGGGCCTGGCCGGGAACCCGCCGGGTTCGATGGAGACCATTGCCTACAACACGTCGAAGGGCGCCGTGGTCAACTTCACGCGCACGCTGGCAGGCGAGTGGGGCGAGCACAACATCACCGTCAACGCGCTGGCTCCGGGCTTCTTCCCGTCGAAGATGACGCAGGGGTCGCTGGACCGCATGGGCGTGGACAAAATGTGCGAAGGGGTTCCGCTGCATCGCCTGGGCGATGGCGACGATCTGAAGGGCGCGGCACTGTTGTTTGCCTCGGATGCCGGCAAGCACATCACCGGCCAGATCCTGGCGGTAGATGGGGGCGTCAGCGCAGTCTGATCACGCGCGGCTGCTTCCCTTTCCAGCATGCGGGAAAGGGAAGCAGACAAAGAGCATAATTGCGCAATCTGTTTTTCACTGCCCCCAAGGATATGACGCAACGCCAACTCACCATCCCATTCCTCGCTGATCTCGGCGTACTCTGCAATTTCATGGAGAACGGCCGCAGCGAGATCGAACTCGACCTGCAGAAGCGCCACCAGAACAGCTGGGACATGGCCCACGGTGGTGTGACCATGACCCTGCTCGACGTGGCGATGGCCATCGCCGGACGTTCGTTGGATGCCGAAGGCCGTGGCGTGGTCACGATCGAAATGAAGACGAGCTTCATGGCCCCCGGGCGCGGCAAGGTGTTCGCGCGCGGCCTGGCCGTGCATCGCACCTCGACCATGGTGTTCTGCGAGGGCGAGATTGTCGACGCGGAAGGCAAGATCGTCGCCAAGGCATCCGGGACATTCAAGTACATCAAGCGCGTGCCACCCAAGCGGGAATCCGGCGCGGCCGATTCGGGCGCGGACGGCTGATCCCGTCGCGCCAGCGCAATACCTCTCTAACCTCAAACGAGCGAAGGAACCGATCATGTCGAAGCAAACGTACAAGCGTATCGTCCTGGCTTCGCGCCCGGAAGCAGCGGTCACCCCCGACAATTTCCGCATCGAGGAATTGCCGGTGCCCGAACTGGCCGATGGCCAGGTGCTGGTGCGCAATCATTTCCTGTCGCTCGACCCGTACATGCGCGGGCGCATGAGCGATAGCAAGTCGTACGCCGACCCGCAGCCGCTCAATGAAGTGATGATCGGCGGTACCGTCGGCGAAGTCATCGCCAGCAAGAATCCCAAGTGGAGCGTCGGTGACAAGGTCATCGGCATGTTTGGCTGGCAGGAGCTTGGCGTGAGCGACGGCGGCATGATGCAGAAGGTCGACACCACGCACATTCCGCTGTCCGCCTATCTGGGTTCGGTGGGGATGCCGGGCGTGACGGCCTGGTATGGCCTGAACAAGATCATCGCGCCGAAGGCCGGCGAGACGGTCGTTGTCAGCGCGGCGTCTGGCGCGGTGGGTAGCGTGGTGGGGCAGCTTGCCAAGCTGGTCGGCTGCTACGTGGTAGGCGTGGCCGGCGGCAAGGAAAAGTGCGACTACGTGGTCAACGAGCTTGGCTTCGATGCCTGCGTGGACTACAAGGCCGCCAAGGACGCGAAGGAACTGTACGCGATGGTCAAGGCGGTCACGCCGAAGGGCATCGACGGCTACTTCGAGAACGTTGGTGGAGACATCCTCGACGTCGTGCTGTCCCGCCTGAACCCGTTCGCGCGCATCGCGGTTTGCGGTCTGATCGCTGGCTACGACGGCCAGGACATGCCGATTCGCAATCCGCGCGCGATTCTGGTGGCGCGCGCGAAGATCGAGGGCTTTATCGTGTCCGAGCATATGGAACTCTGGCCGCAGGCACTGCGGGAACTGGGTACCCACGTCGCGCAGGGCAAGATCAAGTTCCGCGAGAGCATTGCCGAAGGTCTGGCCAGCGCTCCCGAGGCATTCATCGGGCTGCTCAAGGGCAAGAACTTCGGCAAGCAGCTCGTGAAGCTGGCATAAGGCCGCCTTCGACGCAGTACACCCCCGCAAATAGACAAAGAAAGCACAGGAGACAACCATGAATGCCCCGCAAGCCAAGGATGAGATCGGCGCCGGTCTCTCGGAAGAGGTCAAGGCCCGCTATCGCAACCTGCCGCGCCCGCCCCAGTTCGCCACACCGGCCGAGGAGCGCCTGCATCGCAAGCAGCGGCTGGCGGCAGCATTCCGGTTGTTCTCCAAGTTCGGTTTCGACGAAGGCGTGGCCGGCCATATCACCGCGCGCGATCCTGAGTTTGGCGATACCTTCTGGGTCAATCCGTTCGGCGTGCATTTCAGCCAGGTCAAGGTGTCGAACCTGATCCGCTGCGACCACCACGGCAACGTGGTGGAGGGCGACTATCCGGTCAACGCCGCCGCATTCGCGATCCACTCGCGCGTGCATCAGACCCGCTCGGATGCCGTGGCCGCCGCGCACTCGCACAGTACCTTTGGCCGTGCGTGGTCGACGCTCGGGCGCAAGCTCGATCCGCTGACTCAGGACGTCTGCGCCTTCTACAACGACCACGCGCTGTATGACGATTTCGGTGGCGTGGTGGTGGAGCTCGACGAAGGTCAGCGTATTGCCAACGCGCTAGGCGACAACAAGGCAGCGATCCTCCAGAACCACGGCCTCCTGACCGTCGGCAAGACCGTCGACGAAGCCGCGTGGTGGTTCATCACGATGGAGCGGTCGTGCCAGGTGCAGTTGCTGGCGGAGGCCGCGGCTGCGCGTACCGGTGACGTGCCGAAGGCGATCAGCGACGCCGCCGCACGTCAGGCGTACTCGATCGTCGGTACGTCGCAGGCGGGGTGGTTCCAGTTCCAGCCGCTCTATGCGCGCATCGTGAAGGAGCAGCCGGACCTGCTCGACTGATTCCAACGGGAGGCGCGGATGCCCGACATCATTCTTCATCAGTACGCCACGTCGCCTTTCTCGGAAAAGATCCGCCTGCTGCTCGGCGCGAAGGATCTGTCCTGGTGCGCGGTGGAAATTCCACCGATCCTGCCAAAACCAGATCTGGTCGCGCTGACCGGCGGGTACCGGCGCACGCCGGTCATGCAGATCGGCGCCGACATCTATTGCGATACGGCGCTGATCTGCGAGGTTCTGGACCGGATGGCGCCGCTGCCGCCGCTGTATCCGCCCGACCAGGCGGCGGCGTCCCGCGTCATGGGTGCCTGGTTCGACAGCGCGTTGTTTACGGCGTCGGTCACCTACACCATGCAGCCTGCTGGCATGCAGGCCATGCTCGCGCATCTGACGCCGGACCAGATCAAGGCCTTCGTCGCCGATCGAAAGGCCATGCGTGGCGATACCAATGCGCTACGTATGCCACTGCCTGAAGCCGACGCGATGCTGCACGAGACCTTCGCGCGGCTGCAGGAACAGTTCGCGGCCGGCGTGCTCCATGTGGCTGGCCCGATGCTGTCAGTGGCAGATTTCTCGCTGTACCACAACATCTGGTTCATCCGCCGCGCCACGGCACTGGCCGCGATCCTCGATGCCTATCCGCTGGTCAAGGAGTGGTATGCGCGCATGCAGTCCTACGGACACGGCAAGGTGCGCGTGATACCGGGCGAGGATGCGCTGGCCGAGGCACTTCACAATGATCCGTTGGCGCATGACACGACGATCCAGCCGGATAGCGGATTCGCCGCCGGTGATGCGGTGACCGTTACGCCAACTGACTACGCGAAGGATCCTGTGGCCGGAGTGCTCATGACGCTTTCCGCCGATGTGGTCACGATCCGCAGGCAAGACCCGCGCGCGGGCGCCGTCAACGTGCATTTCCCGCGGCAGCATTACCAGGTACAAGCGGCATAGGCATAGGCACAGCCCATCCAGACAAGAACTACGAACACTACGAACGACAAGTAGAGGGAGACGTTTCATGAAGCAGTTCGAAAGCAAGGTGGCAGTGATTACCGGCGGTGCTTCAGGATTCGGCAAGGAGTTCGCGCGAATCGGTGCGTCGCTGGGCATGAAGCTGGTGCTGGCGGACGTCCAGGAGGACTCGCTGGACAGCACCGTGGCCGAATTCAAGTCGCAGGGCGCCCAGGTAATCGGGTTGCGCACGGACGTGTCGAAGGCCGAGGAAGTCCAGGCGCTGGCCGATGCCGCGATGACGGCGTTTGGCGAGGTCAACCTGCTGTTCAACAACGCCGGTGTGGGCGCGGGCGGCCTGATCTGGGAAAACACGCAGAAGGACTGGGACTGGGTGCTCGGCGTGAATCTCTACGGCGTGGTCAATGGCGTGCGGATCTTCACGCCGCTGATGCTGGAGGCGGCCCGCAAGGACCCTGGCTATCAGGGGCATATCGTCAATACCGCGTCGATGGCGGGCCTGCTGAATCCGCCGGCCATGGGCGTGTACAACGTCTCCAAGCATGCGGTGGTCGCGTTGTCCGAGACGCTCTACCAGGATCTGAGCCTGGTCACGGACCAGGTGCATTGCTCGGTGCTGTGCCCGTTCTACGTGCCCACCGGCATCAGCCAGTCGCAGCGTAACCGGCCGGCCAATATGGCCAACGATCAACCGCCCACGCGCTCGCAGCTGGTGTCGCAGGCGCTGTCCGACAAGGCGGTCAGTTCGGGCAAGGTCAGTGCGGCCGACGTGGCGCAGATGACGTTCGATGCGATCCGCGAGGATGGCTTCTATATCTACTCCCACCCGCAATCGCTGGATTCCGTCCAGCGGCGCATGGAGGAGATCGTCAACCAGCGCAATCCGGGCGATCCGTTCGGTGACAAGAGCGAAGTGCGGGCGGGCCTGATCGCCGCGCTGCGCGGCTGAGCTGGCCAGGAACTTGCGTACACGAACACGAACAGGACGAACCGGACAACCGATATGGCCGAGACCGCCAGGGAGACCATGATGACTGCACCCGCCGTGATCCACCACCGGCAGTTTGCGAACCTGCCCAACGGCACGCGCTTGCATTACGCGAGTGCGGGCGAGCAGGGCAGGCCGCTGATCCTGTTCGTGCACGGTTTTCCGGAGTTCTGGTACGAGTGGGAAAACCAGCTCGCAGAGTTCGGCCAGACGCATTTTGCGGTTGCGCCGGACCTGCGCGGGTTCAATCTGTCCAGCAAGCCTGCCGATGTGGCAGCGTACAAGCCCAAGCATCTGGTCGAGGATCTGGTGCAGTTCATCCGCGTGCTGGGCTATGAGCGGTGCGTCATCGTCGCGCATGACTGGGGCGGCGCGCTCTGCTGGAACCTGGCGGCGCAGTTCCCGGAAGTGGTCGAGCGGCTCGTGATCATCAACTCGCCGCATCCCTATGTGTTCGCGCGGGCGTTGGCGAGTGACCCGGCACAGCAGCAGGCCTCGGCCTATATGAACTGGCTGCGCAAGCCGGGTTCAGAACAGGCCATGGCCGCCAACGACTTCGCATTGCTGGAAAAGATGCTGACCGGCGATGCCTCCACGGTGCCGGCGTGGTTCGTGGGTGAGACTCGCGCGAAGTATCACGCGGCGTGGTCACAACCGGGCGATGGCGGCTCGCATTCGCTGACTGGCGGTGTCAATTACTACCGGGCATCGCCGATGCACCCGCCCTTGCCGGGAGAACCGGCGCCCGACATCTCGCGCCTCGATCCATCTGCGTACATCGTGCGGGTGCCCACGCTGGTTATCTGGGGCGAGAGCGACCGGGCGCTGCCGAAATCGCTGGTCGACGGGCTGGAGGAATTCGTGCCGGACATGCGGCTCGAGCGCATTCCGGAGGGCACGCACTGGATCATCCACGAACAGCCGGAGCGCGTGAACCTGCTGATCCGCAGTGCGTTGCCCTAGTCCCGTAGCTTCCCGGTCCTGTCGCCGGGCTTAGCTCAAGCGCTCCCGATAGAGCCGATAGTTCTCGTCATCGAAGCAGACGAAGGTGACCTGCTCGATCGACGGGGACTTCGGCAGTGCCTCGCGCACCGCGGCAATGGCGATGTCCACGGCCCGCTCACGCGGGAAGCCATAAATGCCGGTACTGATGTTCGGAAATGCCACCGTGCGCAGATTGTGCTCGCCCGCCAGACGGATGCTGTTGCGGTAGGCGCTCGCCAGCTGCGTCTCCTCTTCCTTGCCGCCACCATGCCAGACCGGCCCCACGGCGTGGATGACATAGGGTGCTGGCAGCCGGCCTCCGGTGGTGATCACGGCTTCCCCGGTCGGGCAGCCGCCTTGCGCATCACGGATCGCGCGGCACGCGTCCATGATGGCCGGGCCACCCGCGCCATGAATCGCGCCATCGACGCCACCACCGCCCAGCAGGCCGCTATTGGCCGCGTTGACGATGGCATCCACTTCCATACGGGTAATATCGCCGTGCACGACCTGCAAGTGTTCCCCTGTCATGGTGTCTCCTGGTCTCCGGGTTTGGGGCGGCCATGACATGGCGCCCGTTCTCAAGCATACGCCGCGAAACGGCGTTTCGCTGTGTGGCCGATCATCGCGCAAAAGGTGTGTCTGTGCGAGGATAAACGCTTGAATACGTAATGCTGCTCTACGGAATCACTGGCATGATATGGAAATCGAACGACCGTTCAGAAATAGAACACCCGTACATGCCCGCGCAGCCGTTGGATTCTCAGGTCGCCCAGTTGCTCGACCTGATCGCGCGAGCAAAGCGGCCGGCCATCCATACGATGGACCCGGTTGACGCCAAGATCGCGTACGAGAAGAGCGCGCCGATTCTGGACCTGTCGCCCGCGCCAGTGCACGGCGTGGAGGATTTTCAGGTGACCGCGCGCGACGGCCATGCCATTCCGGTGCGGCTTTACTCACCGCGCGAGGCAAGCTGGGCCGATCCGCTGCCGCTTCTGGTGTACTTCCATGGCGGTGGTTTCACGGTGGGCAGCGTCAACTCCCATGATTCGCTGTGCCGGATGTTCTGCAATGGCGCGGAGTGCCTGGTGCTGTCGGTCGATTACCGGCTGGGCCCGGAGTGGAAATTTCCGGTGGCCGCCAACGATGCTTTCGACGTCCTGCACTGGGTGTTCGAGGAAGCCGCGCGCATTGGCGCCGACGCCACGCGTATCGCGCTGGGCGGCGACAGTGCTGGTGGAACGCTGGCGGCGGCTTGCGCAGTAGAAGCCAGGGACCACGGATTGGCGCCGGTGCTGCAGATGCTGATCTATCCGGGCACCTGCGCGCGGCAGGATACGCCATCGCATCGTGCGCTGGCCGAGGGTTATCTGCTGACCGCCGAGATGATCCAGTGGTTCTTTTCGCAGTACCTGGATTTCGACGCCAGCCGTGACGACTGGCGGTTTGCTCCGCTGGACGGGGGCGGCGAAGGTGCCGACGTGCGGGACTGCTGCCCGGCCTGGATTGCGGTGGCCGGCTACGATCCGCTCCATGACGAGGGCGTGGCCTATGCCGCGAAGCTGAAAGCAGCGGGGGTGGTGGCCAGCCTGACCGACTACCCCACCATGATTCACGATTTTTTCAAGCTCGGACGTTTTATCGGCGCGGTGGCAGGCGCCCATGCGGATGCCACGGCCGCTCTGCGAAGGGCGTTCGGGATATAGGGCCCCGGCCTCGCGCCATTGGGCTCTTTCGAGTATCTGACCCGTTCATAGAAAAACGGGCGGGAAGCCCCGATTCACGATTCAAACCAAGTCGCAATCGCGCATTCTTGTAGCAGAAGGAGACTCAACACATGCAACGCCGCCAATTTATCGCTCGCGCCAGCCTGCTCGCCGCCACTCTCGCGGCCGGCTTTGCCGCCATGCCGGCTCACGCCCAGGCGGACAAGTTCCCGCAACGTCCGATCCGTCTGGTCGTTGGTTATACCGCCGGCGGCTCGACGGACATCCCGTTCCGTGTGCTGGCCGAGAATGCATCGAAGATCCTGGGCCAGCCCGTGATCGTCGAGAACAAGCCCGGCGCCGGCGGCGTGCTGCCCGCGCAGATGATGCAGTCGACCCAGCCCGATGGCTACACGCTGGCCCAGGTGTCCATGCCGGTGTTCCGTCTGCCGTACACCACCAAGATCAACTGGGATCCGGTCAAGGATCTGACCTACGTGATCAACCTGGCGGGCTACTCGTTTGGCCTGGTTGTGCCGGCCGATTCGCCGATCAAGACGATGCAGGACTACATCGCCTACGCCAAGGCCAATCCGGGCAAGCTGACCTACGGTTCGCCGGGCACGATGACCACGCTCCACCTGACCATGGAAGACCTGGCCATGCGCCAGGGCGTGCAGTTCTCGCATATTCCGTACAAGGGCAACTCGGAATCGATGCAGGCGCTGCTGGGTGGCCACGTAATGTCGGTGGCGGATACCCCGGCCTGGGCCCAGTACGTGGAATCCGGCAAGCTGCGCCTGCTGTCCACCTGGGGCGAGAAGCGCTCGCCGCGCTTCCCGAACGTTCCGACGCTGAAGGAACTGGGCATGGGCATCGTCCAGGCTTCGCCGTTCGGTCTGGTCGTCCCCAAGGGCACGGACCCGGCGATCGTGAAGAAGCTGCATGACGCGTTCAAGAAGGCCATGGAGATGCCGAACTACCGCGAATCGCTGGCCAAGTTCGATATGGAGCCGAACTACATGAGCAGCAGCCAGTATCAGGCGTTTGCCGCCGATACGGTCAAGCGCGAACGCGCGATCATCGAGAAACTGGGCCTGGGCAAGGGTCAGTAAGGTACGTAGAACACGGGCGTCCCACGGGGCGCCCGTTCATCTGGAGCTTCGCCCCCCATGGCCAAAGAGGATTTTCATCTCAGCATGCCGTTGCGCGTGCGCTGGGCCGAGGTCGATCCGCAATCGATCGTCTTCAATGCCCACTATCTGACTTACTGCGATATCTGTTCGACCGAGTACTGGCGCGCGATTGGCGTGCGCTATCCGGAGGACTTGTTGCGCGCCCACGGCGTGGACATCTTTGTGGTCAAGTCCACGCTGGAGTACCACGCATCGGCACGGTTTGACGAGATGCTCGATATTCGCGGCCGCATGGCGCGGCTGGGCCGGTCGAGCATGGTGTTCCGCGTGGAAATGTATCGCGGCGACGAGCATCTGATCACCGGGGAGGTGGTCTATGTCTGCGCCGATCCGAAGACGCAGAAATCGGCGCCAATCCCGGCATCGGTGCGGGAGCGGATCGAAGCGTGGGAGACTGTGAAGCCTGCTGCGTGAGTTGGGATGATGTTTGATGTGCTTGCCCTCTGCCGCGCGCGGCAGAGGGCAAGCCTGTCAATCCTGTCAACCGCGACCTCACCGGATCAGAGCTTGACCGCCGCATCCTCCGCATAAGCCCGAATCACGTCGTCAAAGCTCGCGTCGCTCTCGAAACCCAGTTCGCGCGCGCGCGACACATCCCACGCCGCCGGCCACGTGCCGACGATCTTCTCGATGCGCTCTTCGCGTTCCCACGTCACGCGATCGGCCACCGCGTCACCGGCCACGCGCCGCAGTGCTTCCACCATCTGTGCCGCCGTGACCGACAGTCCCGGCAGATTCACCACCCGACGATTGCCGAAGCGTGCGCCATCGAGTTCGATGCCGTTGACCAGCGCCTGGATCGCGCCGCGCGGCGAGAGCAGCCACAGCGGCGTTTCCGGTGCCACGGGGCAATTTGCCGCCACGCCCGACAACGGTTCGCGGATGATGCCGCTGGCGAACGACGACGCCGCGGCGTTCGGCTTGCCGGGTCGCACGCTGATCGTCGGCAGCCGCAGCACGCGGCCATCGACAAAACCGCGTCGGCTGTAGTCGGACAGCAGCAATTCGCCGATGGCCTTCTGCACGCCGTACGATGATTGCGGATTCAGCGCGGTGTCGTCCTGCACCACCGGGGGCAACTTGCCGCCATAGACGGCGACCGAACTGGTGAACACCACGCGCGGCGCATGCGCCAACTGGCGGCACGTCTCCAGCAGCGCGCGCGAGGCGTCAAGGTTCACGCGCATTCCCAGGTCGAAATCGGCCTCGGCCTGACCGCTGACTACCGCGGCCAGATGGAAGATTGCGCCGGTATCGCGGTCGATGGCCTGCGCCAGCACGGCGGGATCGGACAGGTCGCCCGTCACCGCGCGCACGCGGGCATCGTCGATCTGCGGCGCCACCACGTCGAGCAGCGTGAGCCGGTCGATCGTGACGGCCTTGCCATCCAGGTTCAGCGTGCCGCGTTTGAGCAGCAGACGGGCCAGTTGCAGGCCCAGGAAGCCGGCGCCGCCGGTAATCAGTACGTTCATGGTTGCGGAGTGTTCGTCATTGGCGTGGTCGGTACGGAGCGGGAGCGGCCGTGACAGGCCCGAATCAGCGCTTCAGCCAGGGCTTGATCCAGCCCAGACCTTCCGAAGTGCCGGCGCGCGGGCGGTATTCGCAGCCGATCCAGCCCGTGTATCCGAGCCGGTCGATGACGTCGAAGAGGTACGGGTAGTTCAGTTCGCCGATATCGGGTTCGTGGCGTTCGGGTACGCCGGCGATCTGGATATGGCCAATCCCCGCGAAGTCGCGTTCGAGCTTCTTCGCGATATCACCCTCGACGATCTGGCAGTGATAGCAGTCGAACTGGACCTTGAGATTGGCCGCGCCCACCTGGCGGCAAATGGTCTGGCCTTCGTCCTGGCGGTTCAGGAAATAGCCCGGCATGTCGCGGGTGTTGATCGGCTCGATCAGCACCGTGATGCCGTGCGACGCGGCCGAGGCAGCGGCATAGGCCAGGTTCTCGATATAGACGGCGCGGCAGCGGGCGTGGTCGGCGTCGGCGTCGGCCGGCACGATGCCTGCCATCACGTGCACGCGGTCGTTGCCGAGCACGGCAGCGTATTCGAGGGCCTTCGCGAACGCCGTGCGGAACTCGGTCTCGCGGCCGGGCAGGGCGGCAATCCCACGCTCGCCGGCGCCCCAGTCACCGGGCGGCGCGTTGAACAGGGCCTGGGTCAGGCCGTGGTCGTCGAGCCGCTTGCGGATCTCGGCGGCCGGATGGTCGTACGGGAACAGGTACTCGACGGCCTGGAACCCGTCCTTTGCCGCGGCGGCAAAGCGGTCCAGAAAGTCGTGCTCCGTGTACATCATCGAAAGGTTCGCGGCGAAGCGCGGCATGTCAGGTCTCCTTGAGCTTCAGATTCGATATCAGCGGTTGACGAGCTTCGCCGGGGTCAGCCAGACCAGCAGGGCGCCCACGACCAGGATCGCCGACAGCACGTACATCGGCAATTGCGTGCTTTGCGTCATGTCCTTGAGCGCGCCGACCATATACGGCGATACGAAGCCTGCCAGATTGCCCACAGAGTTCACCACGGCGATACCCGAGGCGGCGGCGATGCCGCTCAGGAACGCGGTCGGCAGCGACCAGAACAGCGGGGCGCAAGTCAGCACGCCAGCGGCGGCCAGCGACAGCGCTGCGATGGCCACGGTCGTATTGTGGGTGAACGACGCCGCAATCGCAAAGCCCGTGGCACCCATCAGTGCCGGCACGATCAGGTGCCAGCGGCGCTCGCGGCGCGCGTCGGCGCTGTGGCCCAGGATGTTCATGACGACGATGGCGCAGAGGAACGGGATGGCGGACAGCAGGCCGATGTTGAAGTTGCCTGTCACGCCGCTGGCCTTGACCAGCGTCGGCATCCAGAACGTCAGCGCGTACTGGCCGGTCACGAAGCAGAAGTAGATCAGGCACATCCACCACACACGGCTGTCGCTGAACACGGCGCCCAGCGAATGCAGGTTGCGCTGGCCGCCTGTGGCGGCCGCGGCCGACGCGGCGCGCTCGTCGTCCTCGATGTTGCGTTTGAGCACGTGCTTTTCATCGGGGCTGAGCCACGGGGCGCGGTCGATGCCATCGCGCAGCACGAAAATCGTCGCGATGCCGATCGCGAAGGCGGGCAGGGCCTCGATGAAGAACATCCATTGCCAGCCGGTCCAGCCATGGGTGTTGTGGAACGCATCCATGATCCAGCCCGACAGCGGGTTGCCGAACATGCCGGCCACTGGAATGCCCGACATGAACAGCGCGATCATCTTGGCGCGGCGGTGCGAGGGATACCAGTACGTCAGGTACAGGATCACGCCCGGATAGAAGCCCGCTTCGGCCAAGCCCAGCAGGAAGCGCATGACGTAGAACTGCGTTGGCGTCTGCACGAACACGAAGGCGGCCGAGATGATGCCCCAGGTGATCATGATCCGCGCGATCCAGATGCGCGCGCCGATGCGGTGCATCAGCAGGTTGCTGGGCACCTCGAACAGGAAATAGCCGATAAAGAACAGGCCGGCGCCAAGGCCGAACACGGTTTCCGAGAACTGCAGGTCCTGCGCCATCTGCAACTTGGCAAAGCCGACGTTGACGCGGTCGAGATACGCGATCACGTAGCAGAGCATCAGGAACGGCATGATGCGCCAGAACACCTTGTTGTAGGCGCGTTTTTCGATGGTGCCGTCGGCGTCCAGCCGGGCGTCGGCAACAGGGGTCCCCACCGCGGGGTTGGAAGCGGTCATTGGAAGTCTCCACGTGTATGGAAAGTGCAGCCGGTTTGCTGCCTCTCCCACATGGCGGGAGAGGGTTTGGGAGAGGGCAGGGGCTTTGTTTTGCGGAGTTGCCCTGGGGATGTGCTGGCTCTCTCCCCGGCCCCTCGCCCACTGTGCGGGAAAGGGGAAAAAACAAATCAGTCGTGTGTCACCACCTCGCCTTGAACGTATCGAGCAGTTCCGTCAGCGCGGCCTCGTCCAGCGGGGCAGGTTTTTCGCCGAGCATCATCCAGAGCTTCGCCGTTTCTTCGAGCTCTTCGAGCGCATAGGCCGCGCGTGACACACTGTCCTCCCACACCACCGGCCCCAGCCGTGCCAGCAGCACACCGCGCACCTCATTAGCCAGCTGGGCCACGCGCGCGGCTACGGCCGGGTCGCCGGGGCGGTGATACGGAATCAGCGGGATATGGCCGACCTTCATCACGTAATACGGCGTGATCGGGGGCAGCACGTCGTCCGGGTGCCAGACACCGGCCAGCGTCAGCGCCACCAGATGCGTGGAATGCGTATGCACGACGCCGTGCGCGTTCGGGTTGTTGTCGTAGACGCAGCGATGAAGCGTCAACGTCTTTGACGGCTTGTCGCCCGACACCCAGCCGCCATCGGGCGACACCTTGGCGACCCTGGCCGGATCGAGCGTGCCCAGGCAGGCGTCAGTGGGCGTGATCAGCCAGCCATCGTCGAGCCGTGCGCTGATATTGCCCGCCGTGCCCACCGTGTAGCCACGCTGGAACAGGCTGGCGCCGACGCGGCAGATCTCTTCGCGCAGTGCGCTCTCGTTGCTCATTGCGGTGCCCCCAGTGCTTGCAGCGCTTCGTCGAAGAAGTTCTCGCCGCCGAAGTTGCCGGATTTCAGTGCCAGTCCCAGCGGCGCATCGTCCAGCGTGACCGTCGCCGGCACGCCTGGCGCGATCTGCGGACCGATGCGCAACGACTGCACGCCCAGCGCCTGCACCACGGCACCGGAGGTTTCGCCGCCGGCCACCACGAAGCGCCGCGTGCCGCGTGCCTTGAGGCTAGCGGCGATGCTCGCCAGCGCGTGCTCGACCAACTCGCCTGCGCGGGCGACGCCAAGTTCGGCCTGCACGGCCTTGACTTCATCGGGTTGGGCGGTGGCATAGATCAGCACCGGCTCGCCGTGATTGCCCGCGAAGGCCAGTGCGTTCTCCATGACCGTGTCTCCACGCGCCAGACGCAGAGGATCGATCCGCAGGGCGGGGCGCTTCTGCGCGATCCAGTGCGCCACCTGGCCGTTCGTGGCACGCGATGCGCTGCCCGCCAGCACCACGCCATGACCATGCACGGGCGGGACTTCTGCGGCGTCGGTGCGCGCAGGCAGCAGTCCGGTGCGACGGAAGTTCTCGGGCAGGCCCAGCGCGATGCCCGAGCCGCCCGTGATCAGCGGCAGCGCGGCGCAACCTTCGCCCAGCGCCAACAGGTCGGCATCGGAAATGGCATCGGCGATCGCCAGCTTCACGCCCTCGCCACGCAACGCGTCAATGCGCGCGCGCACGGCGTTCGCGCCCTGGGCGACGGTGTCGTAGCGCAACAGACCGACCTTGGCCTGACTCTGGCCCTGCAACACCCGCACGAGGTTGGCGTCGGTCATTGGCGTAAGCGGATGGTGCTCCATGCCCGATTCGTTGAGCAGCGCGTCCGCCACGAACAGATGGCCGCGGAAAATCGTGCGGCCGTTCTCCGGAAAGGCCGGGCAGGCAATCGTAAAGTCGCTGCCCAGTGCGTCGAGCAGGGCTTCGGCCACGGGGCCGATATTGCCGGCGTCGGTGGAGTCGAACGTCGAGCAGTACTTGAACACGAACTGGCGGCAGCCTTGTTCGCGCAGCCAGTGCAGTGCGGCGAGCGACTGCGCCACCGCGTTGCTGGCCGGGATCGTGCGCGATTTCAGTGCCACGACGATGGCATCGGCTTCCACCGCGGACGCCGGCACGCCGATTGTCTGCACGGTCCGCATGCCATTGCGGACGAGCGTGTTGGCCAGATCCGTGGCGCCGGTGAAATCGTCGGCGATACAGCCGAGCAGAGGACGATTCATCGTCTGACTCCTTTGCCTTGGGTTACCTGGCCTTCGGGCCGGGCAGGTCGATGCCCGGGAAGATCTTGATCACGGCCGAATCGTCTTCGCTGCCATGTCCGGCGGTGGATGCCATCATGAACATCTGGTGCGCGGCGGCCGAGAGCGGCAGCGGGAATTTGCTGGTACGCGCGGTATCGAGCACCATGCCCAGGTCCTTGACGAAGATGTCGACAGCGGACAGCGGGGTGTAGTCGCCATCCAGGATGTGTGGCACCCGGTTCTCGAACATCCACGAGTTGCCGGCGCTATGCGTGATCACGTCGTAGAGCGCGTCGGGGTTCACGCCTTCGCGCAGGCCCAGGGCCATCGCTTCGGCTGCTGCGGCGATATGCACGCCCGCCAGCAACTGGTTGATGATCTTGACCTTCGAGCCCGCGCCATGCGCGTCGCCCAGGCGATAGACCTTGCCGGCCATCGCGGCCAGCACGTCCTCGGCCATGGCGTAGGCCTCGGCGGGACCGGAGGTCATCATCGTCATCTCGCCGCTGGCCGCGCGCGCCGCGCCGCCCGATACGGGGGCATCGAGCATCACCAGGCCACGTTCGCCCAGGCGCTTGCCGAGCGCTTCGGCAAATCCGGGCGGCACGGTGGCACTGGCAATGACGAGCTTGCCTGCCGCCATTTTCGACACGGCGCCTTGCTCGCCGAACAGCACCGTTTCCGTCTGCGCGGCGTTGACGACGAGCGTGATCACCACGTCGCAACGCTCGCCGAGCTCGGCCGGGCTGCCGCAGGGCGTGCCACCGGCTTCCGCGAAGCGGCGCAGCACCTCGTCGCGCAAATCAAATGCATGAACGTTGAAACCGGCGCGCAGCAGCGATTGCGCCACGCCGTAGCCCATCGCGCCCAAGCCGATGACGCCAATATTCCTGGACATGGATAACTCCTGAATGCGTGTTTGGTGCGTTAGTGCGACGGGCCTGCCGGCTGCTGGCCAGCGGCGGAATCGTCCTCGCCCAGTTGGGAGAGCCGGCGCGCCGCGTTGTACATGTGGTTCTGGGCCGCGTTGCGCGCGGCATCGGGGTCGCCGGCGCGGATGGCGGCGACGATGGCCTGGTGCTCCTCCCGTACCTGGCGCGAAAAATCCTCGCGCCGCGCTTCGTTGGTTCGCGTAACGCGGGTGGCCGTTTCCAGGTACTGGCTCAGGAATGCCAGTGTCTTGAGGAAATACGGATTGCCGGTGGCTTCGGCGATGGCGCGATGAAAGCCGACGTCGGCATCGACGCCATCGCCGCCAGCGGCCACTTCTGCGTCGATGCGTGCCAGCGCGGCGTCGATATTGGCCATGGTCGCGTCGGTACGGCGCCGGGCGGCCTGCGCGGCCACTTCGGCTTCGATCGAGCGCCGCAGTTCGACGATCTGCAGCACCGATTCGAGCGTGCCCACGTCGGTGTAGTCGATGCGCAGCGGTCGGATGCCGGCCTGCTCGGTCACGAACACGCCGCTACCCTGGCGCGATTCCACGAGGCCTTCGTACTTGAGTCGCGCGATGGCCTCGCGGATCACGGTACGGCTCACGCCAAACTCCTCGGACAGCACAGCCTCGGTGGGCAGCTTGGCGCCGCGCGGAAACATGCCGTCCTCGATCTTCTCGAGCAGTTGTTCGGCAACGCTGTCGGTCAGCGCGCGGGCAGGAATCTTTTGGAACATCGTCATCACGTCATCGGGTAGTCATGTCATCATACAAATTTCACAGAAGGATGGCAGGAGGGTAATCCCTATGGTGGTGCGTCGTATGACCGGTAATCGCACAACGCAGCGCGGCGCCTTGATGCCACCGGGCGTATCATTGCGCCTCCTTTCAGGCTCTTCGAACCGCTCCTTACCATGTCCGCATCCACGCCAACCGCCGCCCCCGTACTGGTCTGCCTCTGGGAAGAAGCCCGCGAGCGCGCCCGGGCAATCCGCTACGCCGTCTTCGTCGAGGAGCAGGGTGTGCCGGTAGAACTGGAGTGGGATGAGATGGATGCGCCGAGCTGGCACGCGCTGGCATTCGCCGTGGATGGCGTGCCGGTGGCCACTGGCCGCCTGCTGCCGGATGGCCACATTGGCCGCATGGCGGTACTCAAGTCCGCGCGCGGCACCGGCGTGGGCGCGAAGGTGCTCGATGCGCTGATGGCCAAGGCCACCGAACTGGGCTATCCCGAACTGATCCTCAACGCCCAGACCCATGCAGCGCCGTTCTACGCGAGGGTAGGTTTCGAGCAGGTGGGTGACGAGTTCGAGGAAGCCGGCATCCCGCACATCGAGATGCGCAAGCGGATCCGCTGATCCGCTCGGAGACAGTCAGCGCGGCGCGGGTACTGTGCCCGTGTCGCGTGCCAGATTGAGTCGTCCGCGATAGGAGACCTCACCGGTCTGGCCATCGGCATCGAAGCTGCGCTCGACGAAGTCGAAGCGGCCGTCGTGCATGACGCGCAGCACGGTGCTGGCACGCGTGCCGTAGTTCGGCGAACGGATAAATGCCGACGACAGCAGCTTTTCCCATTCGGGTGCTACGCCCGTGCTCGGCAGTTCCCAGTCGGGCGCCTGCCGATCCTCCGCAAGCAACTGCAGGTACGACTCCACGTTCGATCCGATCTGGCCGCGATCGGCTGCCAGGACTTCGCACATCGCGCCCACGCGGCTGCGCACCTTGGGCCAGGGCGTGTCGAGCAGCGCATTTGACAAGCCATACAGGCCCGGCTTGAGCCGCTGTGGCACGCGGGACTTCGAACGGTTGCTGTACCACCAGAGGTCATGCAGATCGCTGGCCAGCAGGTTGAAGCCGTTGTAGGCGCCGTGGGCTCCGGCCAGGTCGTGCAGATAGTCGGCCGGCGGTTGATCGCCGCGCAGGAAATGCGCCACCAGCTCGCCGCGTGAGCGGGCATCGGTTCGTTTTTCCGAAGGCGCGCGATAGTTGGTCAGGGCGGCGAACCTTGCGCCGACAGGGGTGTCCTGCCCGTGCTGGGCACCGGCAATACCCATCCATGTGCCGGCGTCACCGATGACCTCAGCGAGGTCGCGGCCGCCCAGCACTCCGGGGGCATCCCGCCACCAGTCCGCGGGCGCGGCAGGGCGGGCATAGAATTCGTCGCGGTTGGCGGCAACCACCAGGGGATAGTCCGGGTGAGATTGCCAGGCAACCAGAATGAGACACATATTCCTTCCTTTACAGCTGGTTCGGCATCGCGCGAATCACGTAAGCCGTGTGACTCGCGCGGTGGCGCGGGCGCGAAATCAGAGTACGTCGAGATCGACGAACCGCTCGCTCATCCGCTCGCCGCTAATCCACTGCGTCAGCCCGCTTTGCCGCCAGAGCCCATCGAGCGCGGCGTCGAATGCAGGGGGGACGTCGGCGTAACACTCCATCCATGTCTGCAGGCCGGCGCGAGTTTCCGGCCTGCGCATCAGCGTACCACCAACCCCGGTCGCCTCGGCGACCGTTTCCATCCAGCGATGCCAATGCGGCAGAGCCTCTGCGGCCCGGTCATCCGGCACCTTGAAATAGACGTAGAGATGATCGCTCATGACGATGCTCCCGTGGCGGTCACCCGGCCGCTTCCGCCTCGTTTGGCAGTGGCACTTCGTACGGCAGCGCACCCGTGGACACGGAAGGTCCGCTTGCGGCGCCGAGATGCAGCGCACCATTGGCGGCGTCGATCTTCAATTCGGCCAGTCCTTCCCAACCGCCCTGGGGTGCCGGCGCGGCGTTGACCAGCATACCGCACGGCTGCTCCGGATCCTCGGGGCGGAAAATCTCCGTCGCCGCAGCCGGGACATCGCCCGTGCCACGCACGCGCCACATGCGGCGCTTGAGCGTGCCGCGATACTGGCTACGCGCTACGACTTCCTGGCCCGGATAGCAGCCCTTGCGGAAATTCACGCCGCCAATCAGTTCGAAGTTGATCATCTGCGGCACGAACTGCTCCTGCGTGGCCGCGGCGATGCGGGGGATGCCCGAGGCGACATCGAGCCAGTCCCAGAAAGCGGGCGAGGCGACGGCCAGCGTAGCACCGAGCGATTGCTGCAGGGCTTCGATGCGCGCGTCCGGCGCGACGATCTGCCAGCGCGGCTCGCCGTCGGCATCGGCCAGGCGAATCACGGTCACGTCGTCGTTGGATGCCGTGGCCAGCGGTGCCTGGGGAGTGGGCAGGCCAGCCTGTTGTAGCGCGGCTTCCGCGCCTGCACCGGCAATGCCGAGGATGCCGTGCGTGGCGGACAAGTCCGACAGCTTCGCCTTGGCCCGCAGCACGAACATGGTCAGGCGCTTCTGGATTGGCGGCTGGATGTCGGCGGAGAGTTGCAGCACGATGCCATCGGCGTCGCGCCACATCAGGAAGCTGGCTATCAGCCGGCCCTTGGGCGAGCAGTAGCCGGCCAGGCGGGCCGTGCTCGCGGTCAGGTCTTCAACGGCGTTGGTGAGCTGGCTGTGCAGGAAAGTGGCGGCATCATCGCCAGCCACGCGGATCAGGCCAAGTCCGCCCGGCGCGGTGACGATACCGGCGGCGCGCAGGGATTTCAGGCTTTGGTCGAGGGACGGAAATTCGGTGGAGGACATGCAGACGGTCCTGAATGGCGTATGAATTAGGGGCGGCGCCGTGCGCGGCGCGTTCTCGTAACTTGCGGTGACACATCGGCCACAAGGCTCCCGGTATTATATGGGCCTGTCGCCATTCCGGCCGGCTGCCACCATGATCCCGACCCGCCGGCGGGGACATCGCGGCCGGTCTTTGCTTGCTACTACATGAAACGTCTGTTCCTGCGCCTGGTCGGGGTTCTGGTGGTCTTCGCCATGGCCGCTGCCGGTGGCTTTGCCTGGTGGGCTCACCAGCCGCTCGGCCTGACCACATCCCCCATCGAAGTCGTCATCAAGCCGAATTCCGGCGTCCTCAGCGTGGGTCGGCAGATCCAGCGCGGTGGCGTGGGCATGGACCCGCGCCTGTTCCAGATACTGGTCCGCATCACCGGCCACGGCCCGGACCTCAAGGCCGGGGGCTACCAGTTCAAGACTGGCGCCACGCCGCTGGACGTGATCGGCAAACTGGCCCGGGGCGAGGTCACGCACTACGTCGTGACCGTCATCGAGGGTTGGGAATTCCGCAAGATGCGCGCGGTCGTGGATGCCAACCCTGCGTTGAAGCACGATACGCAGGGCATGTCCGACGCCGATTTGATGCACGCGATCGGCGCGGCCGAATCCGCGCCGGAAGGGCTGTTCTTTCCCGATACCTATCTGTTCGCGCGCGGCAGCAGCGATGTCGAGCTCTACAAGCACGCGTATCGCGCCATGCAGCGGCGCCTGAACGAGGCCTGGAACGCACGCGCGCCCGACCTGCCGTACAAGACGCCGTACGAGGCGCTGGTGATGGCATCCATCATCGAGAAGGAGACGGGGCAGGCGGCGGAGCGCCCGATGATCGCGGCCGTGTTCGTCAACCGTCTGCGCAAGAACATGATGCTGCAGACCGATCCGACCGTGATCTACGGCCTGGGCGAGCAATTCGACGGCAACCTGCGCAAGAGGGATCTGCTGACGGACACCCCGTACAATACGTACACCCGTACCGGCCTGCCGCCGACACCGATTGCCTTGCCGAGTCTGGCGTCGCTGGCCGCAGCCACGACGCCGGCGCCATCGGACGCCTTGTATTTCGTGGCACGCGGCGACGGCAGCAGCCATTTCTCCAATTCACTACCCGAACACAATCGCGCGGTCGACAAGTACCAGCGCGGCAAACCATAAGGTCATGCGCGGAAAATTCATCACCTTCGAGGGCATCGATGGCGCGGGCAAGAGCACCCATATCGAGTGGGTGGCCGAGCGCCTGCGCGCGCGCGCAAATGTCGTCACTACCCGGGAGCCGGGCGGCACGCCGCTGGGCGAAGACCTGCGCCAGTTGCTGCTGCACCGGAAGATGCATCTTGAAACCGAGGCGCTGCTGATGTTCGCGGCGCGCCGCGAGCACATCGCCGAAGTCATCGAACCCGCGCTGGCGCGCGGCGACTGGGTCATCTCGGACCGTTTCACCGATGCCACGTTTGCCTATCAGGGCGGTGGGCGCGGGCTGGCGCTCGATCGGCTGGCCGCGCTCGAGCAGTGGGTGCAGGGCGGTCTTCAGCCCGACCTGACGCTGTTATTCGACGTTCCGCTGGAAACCGCAAGCGCGCGTCTGGCCGGGGCCCGCGAGCCAGACAAGTTCGAGGCCGAGTCCCGCGCCTTCTTCGAGCGCACCCGCACGGAATATCTGCGTCGTGCGGCGGAAGCGCCACAACGCTTTCGAGTCATCGACGCAACGCGCTCGATCGACGAGATTCGTGTGACGCTCGAGGAAATCCTCGCAACGCTTTGATTTCTAGTAGCTATATTCGTATTGTGATGTCGATACCGATGACTCCGACAATACATGACATGGCTGCGCTAACTGATTGAACCTGAATGCTTTATCCCTGGCAACGAGATGACTGGCATCGGCTGACCGCGCTACGCGACCGGTTGCCGCACGCGCTGCTGCTTCACGGCCAGCAAGGCATCGGCAAGCGCGATCTGGCGTTGCACTTCGCGCAGGGCCTGCTTTGCGAAAGCGCGCTGCCCGATGGCCAGCCCTGCAATACCTGCAGCGCCTGCCACTGGTTTGGTCAGGGCAACCATCCCGATTTCACGGTGGTTCGACCCGAGGCACTGGAAGCCGGTGCCGGAGAGGCCGAAGGCGATGGCGAGAGCAGCAGCAAGAAGAAGGCGCCCAGCAAGATTATCCGCATGGAGCAGGTGCGGGCGCTGATCGAGGCGGTGGGCGTTGGCACGCACCGCGCGGGTTTGCGCGTGGTGGTGGTCTATCCGCTCGACGCGCTGCAGACTGAAGGCGCCAACGCGCTGCTCAAGACGCTCGAGGAGCCGCCGCCATCCACGGTGTTCCTGCTGGTCACGGACCGCCTCGATCGTGTGCTGCCGACGATCCTGTCCCGTTGCCGCCAGTTCTCGATGACGCGGCCGACCGGCGCGGATGCGCTTGATTGGCTGCGCGGGCAAGGGGTGGCCGATGTGGAGGCGCAACTGGCGCTGGCTGGGGGGGCGCCGCTGACGGCGCTGCACGCGGCCGAGGCCGAGGAACAGCCCTTGCAGCGCTGGCTGGTCGGCCAACTCGGTAGCGCGGCTGCGCTCGATGCCCTGGCCGCCGCGGAGCAATTGCAGAAGCTGCCGGTTCCCGCCGTGCTCGGCATCCTGCAACGCTGGACTTACGATCTGCTGGCGCTCTGCCTGGGCACGGGTGCCGCACGTTACTTCCCGAAGGAGCAGACGGCACTGGCCCGCTGTGCCAGCGCAACCGACGCGCATCGGCTGCAGGCGTTCGCCGCGCGGCTGGTCGGACATCGCCGCAATGAGAACCATCCGTTGGCCGCGCGCCTCGTGATGGAGTCGGTGTTGCTCGATTACCGACAATTGTTCCGCTAGCGTGCGTCTCGCGGTAGGAATCGTGCCGCACACGTGGTACAAGTCGAACAAAGCGAATTTCAAATAGCCCGCACAAAGCGGGCAACGCTGCAATAAGGGGTCAAGATGAACACACCAGCCATAGCGGCGCCGACACGACCAGCGGTCGGTCCCGCCACGATTCCCAATCCTGCGACGACCGGCCGCCCGAACGTGTTGTCACTGTCGATCAAGGACCAGGCAGGGCTGTATGCGGCCTATATGCCGTTCCTGGCGCGCGGCGGGATTTTCGTGCCTTCGAACCGGCCGTTCAGGCTTGGGGAGCAGGTATTTCTGGTGCTGTCGCTGCTGGATCGCCCGCAGAAGTATCAGGTGCAAGGTACTGTCGCGTGGATCACGCCGGTCGGCACGCCGATGAAGACGCCCGGCGTGGGGGTGCATCTCCCGGACGACGATATTGGCCGTTCGCTGAAGCGCGCGGTGGAAGAGATTCTTGGCAAGACGATTGAATCCGGGCGACCGACCCAGACCCTGTAATCCATCTGGAGTTGCTGTCTTGCGCGAAGTATTAGTCGCAACTTGTTGTAATTTATGAATGTTTTTGGTTTTGCCGCGGGTATCGTCGTTCGATGCCGGGCCGGTGACCGTGGCGTCGAGCGAGACCTGATGATCGCCCGGCGTCGGCTCGATTGAGATATCCCCATGTTTGTTGATTCCCACTGCCATATCGATTTTCCCGAGCTGGCCGAAAGGCTGCCGCAGTTGCTCGAGAACATGCGGACCAATCAGGTGTCGCACGCCCTCTGCATCTCGGTGACGCTCGAGGACTTTCCGCGCGTGCTGGCGCTGGCCGAACAGCATCCGAACCTGTATGCCTCAGTCGGCGTGCATCCTGACTACGAGGAAGGCGCCGAAGAACCGACACTCGAGCGGCTGGTCACGCTGTCGGCGCATCCGCGCGTGGTTGGTACCGGCGAAACCGGGCTGGACTACTACCGTCTCAACGGCCGCAGCATTGCGGACATGGAGTGGCAGCGCGAGCGGTTCCGCACCCATATCCGCGCCGCCCGGCAGACTGGCAAGCCCCTGATCATCCATACGCGATCCTCGGCGGACGACACGCTGCGGCTGATGCGCGAGGAAAACGCGGGTGAGGTTGGCGGCGTCATGCACTGCTTCACGGAGACCTGGGACATCGCCCGGCAGGCGCTGGACGAAGGCTTCCATATTTCGTTCTCGGGTATCGTCACGTTCAAGAGCGCGGCCGACCTGCAAGAAACCGCGAAGAAGGTCCCGCTCGACCGCATGCTGATCGAAACCGATTCGCCTTATCTTGCCCCGGTGCCGTACCGCGGCAAGACGAACGAGCCGGCCTGGGTACGTCACGTGGGCGAGTTCATCGCCAAGCTGCGCGATGTTCCCGTGGAGATGATCGCAGAACAAACTACGGATAATTTTTTCCGCTTATTCAAGCACATAGACAGGAATGCTCATGCTTGACTTTAAGATCAGACGTGGGGTCGCCGCAATGGCCCTGATCTGCGCGGCTTGCGCGAGCGTGGCCGCTCCGGCCGACGATATGCGCAAGGCCGTCGAGTTCGATGACGCCAACACCGTGCAGAAGCTGCTGGCGCGTGGCGTGGATCCGAATCTGGTCGATAACCGGGGCGATCCGATGCTGGTGGTGGCGCTGCGCGAGAAATCGACCAAGGCGGCAACGGCGCTGATCAAGGCCAAGAACATTGACTTTGACAAGACCAATCCGGCGGGTGAGAACCCGCTGATGATGGCCAGCCTGCAGGGCGAACTGGACATGGTCAAGCTGATGGTCGACGGCATGGAGGCCGAGGTCAACAAGAAGGGCTGGGCGCCGCTGCACTACGCGGCCACGAATGGGCACAACGATGTCGTGAAGTATCTGGTCGACCATGCGGCCTACATCGATGCGGAAAGCCCGAACGGCACCACGCCGCTGATGATGGCTGCGCGCGGTGGGCATATCGATACCGTCAAGCTGCTGCTCGACGAAGGCGCGGACATGCGCCTGAAGAACCAGCAGAACATGACCGTGATCGACTTTGCCGAGCAGTACAACCAGAAAGAGATTGCCGACGGCCTCAAGTCGCGCTGGCAGAAGTTGTATGGCGCGGTGCCGCCGCCGGCACCGAAGCCGAAGCCCTGGACGCCGCCTGCCGGTCAGGCGAAGTAGCCAGGCTGTCAGGTACGCAGTCGTTTCCAAACGCCGCCCATCCGGGCGGCGTTTTCATTACGGGAATTCGCGTTCGGTGATCGTGACCGACCGCGACTTTCCGGGTGCCGCATACAGCGTCAGCACGTTGCGGCCAGCGCTGGTGCTGCCTGCCTCCCGCATTTCCTCGAACACGAAGCGCTCCGACCGGTAGATCTCCCCGGTGTCCAGGCTCTGGTAGCGCACGTCATAGCTGCCCTGCGTGATCGCGTCCATCGTGAACGAAGACCCGACAGGGATGAAAGTCGTCCGTACCGGCACCGGGATGCCGCCGTTGACGGCCACGAGCTTGAGCAGCACGTCGGACGGACCGCGTGAGTTGTCGACGGTCAGCGTCGACAGGCCGCTTGTATTCAGCACCGGATAGCCGGGCAGGTAGCCCGAATTGGTTGGCCAGGGCAGGCCGCGCGGAGTCAGGCTCGGACGCAAATATTGGGCCTCGCGCGGCAGGTCGGCCGGGACGGGGGTGACGATCGACGCCGCCGCGGCCGGCTGGACGAGCGCCGCGCCTGGCTTGTCGACGGCCGGCTGAGTTGGCGTGGCCCAGTCTCCCAGCAGCACGACAATGGCGGCCCCGATGCCCGCATAGAGCAGGAGCGACCATTTCCTGGCCAGCGGCTCGCCCGGGCGCTGGCCGTCCTGTCGGGGTTTGCGTCGCTTCTTCTTCTGGGCGGAGTCGCCAGCGGACTGTCCGGGTGCGGCGGCTCCGGTGGCCCGTGCCGATGCCTGCGCCGACTGTGCCGGACGCGCGGGGCGCCCCTGTGGCCGTGGAGGCGGCGCGGCGGCGCGGGATGCTGCCGCCTGTTGGGCCTGGCGCTGCCTGCGTTCGGCGTCCAGCTTTTCCTGCGATGCGATCCACTGGTCGTGCTCGGCGCGCTTGGCCGGGTCGCTCAGCACGTCGTACGCGGCGTTCAGCAGCCGCATGATGCGATTGGCCTGTTCGCTATCGGCGTGCCTGTCCGGGTGGTACTTTTGGCTAAGCGATTTATATGCGGCCCGAATGACTTCGGCGGGCGCATCGCGGGAGACCTTGAGGTTGTCGTAATGGGTATGCATCAGGCAAAGAAGGACGCAATATCGGTGTTCGACGACAAATAACGGCAGGGCGCCGCGATTCTCAAGTATTCACGCGAATTGGCGGGCGGGTATGCGGGCTAGCCAACAAATACAGACATGTCCGCGATGATCTGCTCAGCATTGTCGCTGTTCTTTGACGTGCCCACCAGATGGAGGCCTCCGATCGTCGGGCTAAAGTTCCGCCGCAATCTGCCGATATAGGCGGCAAATGACGAGGGCCTGACAAGAGCCCAAAGTTCCGGGATGGCGGGGCATCTGCTCCGCCGCAGTTCATGGGGGGCAAGGACATGCTGAGAAGAATCAAGGCGGAACAGCTTCAGGTGGGCATGTTTGTGTCCAGGCTGGGCGGGCCATGGATTAACCATCCATTCTGGCGCTCGCGCTTTCTGGTCAGTAGCGACGAACAGATCGAGCAGATCCTGGCGGCCAATGTGCAGGACGTCTGGATCGACATCCTGAAGGGGCGCAACCTGCCGATGCAGAGCACGCCGGAAGTTGCCGATTCGGAGGTGGATGCACAGCCCGAGTCGGGATTCGAGGACGAACTCGAACATGCGCGCGAGCTGATCAAGTCGGGCCGGGCGGTGATCGGGTCGATTTTCAACGACGTGCGGATGGGGCACGCGCTCGAGACCAACGGCGCGCTGCTGCTGGTGGATTCGGCATCGACATCGCTTTCGCGTCATTCGCAGGCGTTGCTGGCCATGGCACGGCTCAAGGCCAAGGACGACTACACGTACCTGCATTCGTACTCGGTCTGTGCGCTGATGATCGCCGTGGGCCGTACGCTGAAACTGCCCGACGGTGAAGTGCGCGAGCTTGGCCTGGCCGGGCTGGTCCACGATATCGGCAAGCTGACGCTGCCCGAGTCACTGCTGATGAAGGCGGGGGATCTGTCGCCGGCCGAGTACGAGCAGATGCGGCGGCACCCATCGGCCGGGTACCGTATCCTGAACGAGGCGCGGCTGTATACGAACATTCCGCTCGACGTGTGCGTGCATCACCACGAACGGGTGGATGGCAAGGGCTATCCCTTCGGTCTGTTCGAGAATGAAATCAGCGTGCACGCCAAGATCGCGGCGATCTGCGATACCTACGACTCGCTGACATCGCCGCGGCCCAACCACCTGGCCTGGTCGCCGGCGCGTGCGATGGAGTACATCGCCGTGCGCGTCGACACACTGTTCGATCGCCGCGTGTTCAAGGCGTTTACACGGACGGTCGGCATCTACCCGCTGGGCACCGTGCTGCGGCTGCGCTCGGGACGCCTGGCGGTGGTCTGCGGGCAGAACGCGAACGAACCGCTGCGGCCCCGCGTGATGACGTTCTATTCGGTGTCACAGTCGGCGCCGCTGCCGCATGAGGTTCTCGACCTGACTCAGAGCGAGGATTCCGTCATTGCCTTCGAGGATGCCCGGCAGTGGGGCTTCACCGACGAGCAACTGATGGCAATGTACGCGCCACACGTGAAATAGACAGAAAGCGCGTGCGCTGAACGCGGCGGACGCGGCGGACGTCGAACGCCAAGTGTGGGCGGGGCGGGCAGAAATAGTAGACTTGGCGCTTGTCAGCCCGTATTTATCAGCCCGTACCGCTTCACCACACATGACCTTCGACGCCCTGCTTGAACTGTTCGAGCAACGCATCCCGGCCCACCCGTGGGCTCAGATCACCTTGTACGTCCTGGCGCTGGTCCTGCTGGCCGGCATCGCGCAATGGCTCGTGGCGCGCGTGGTCGGCCGGGTGGTCTATCGCGTATTGAGTCTTTCCGGCCACGGCAATTGGGCTGGGGCGCTGCTGCGCCACCGGACCTATCGCCGGCTGGGCTACGCGGTGTTTCTGGCCGTGGTCACGGTCGGCATCAGCCAGGTGCCGAACCTGGGCAAGTTCTCGGCGGCCATCGAGCGGCTGGCTCATGCGGGCACCTGGATCAGCGTGTTCCTGATGCTGTCTGGCGTGCTCGATGCGTGGCAGACCGTGTTTTCCGGCAGCCGCAGCGCGCAGACGCATTCGATCAAGGGCTACATCCAGGTGGCCCAGCTCGCGCTGTGGCTGGTCTGCGGTGTGCTGGTGCTGTCGATCCTGATCGACCGCTCGCCGCTCTGGATGCTGTCCGGTATCGGCGCGCTATCGGCGGTGCTGCTGCTCGTGTTCAAGGACACACTGCTGTCCCTGGTGGCCAGCACGCAGCTCACCTCGAACGACATGCTGCGCATTGGCGACTGGATCGAAATGCCCCAGTCCAATGCCGATGGTTTCGTCATGGACGTGGCGCTGCATACGGTCAAGGTCAAGAATTGGGACAACACCGTGACGACGGTGCCAACCTACAAGCTGTTCTCGGAGAGCTACCGCAACTACCGGCACATGTTCGAGTCCGGCGCGCGCCGCATCAAGCGGACGCTCCGGATCGATGCCACCAGCGTGCGGTTCCTGGACGAGGAGGAGGTCAGGGCGCTGATGCGGTTCAAGCTGCTGCATGACTATCTCGAGGTCAAGCAGGAGGAGGTCGATCGGGCCAACCGGGAGATCCTGCGTGCTGACACAGACCCGGTCAACCGCCGTCGGCTGACCAACCTGGGCACGTTCCGCGCCTATGGCATCGCCTTCCTGCGCGCGCATCCGGAAATTCATCACGATCTGCTGCTGAACCTGCGGATGATGGAAGCCGACTCGCAGGGCATTCCGATCGAGGTTTACTGCTTCACCACGCTTACGAACTGGACGGACTACGAACGTATCCAGGGCGATATCTTCGACCACCTGTTCGCGATTCTGCCGGAGCTGGGTTTGCGGGTGTATCAGGCGCCGTCAGGCGCGGACCTGAGCGGGCTGCGCAGCGGTGCGACGATGGCCGACCAGCACGCCGCGCTGGCCGTGGCCGCCGCGGACTCGGGGGGGCGTCAGCCGCCATCGGCCCCGACGGATCGGGCCGACAGGGTGGCGTAGGGGGGATTTCTCCCTCTGCCTTCTACCTTCTACCTTCTCCCTTCCCCCGTAGTCGGGAGAGGGGAGTCAACCAGGCGCGGTGCTTACGCCTTCCGCGGCTTGACCTTACCTGCCGCTTCCTTGGCGCGCTCGCGTGCCGTATCCACGTCTTCGGCGTAGGCCAGCGCCACGCCCATGCGGCGCTTCGTGAACGACTCCGGCTTGCCGAACAGGCGCAGTTCCGTCTGCGGCACGCGCAGCGCCTCGTCGACGCCATCGAAAACAATGCCTTCAGCTTCAACGCCGCCGTAGATCACGGCGCTCGCGCCGGGCGCGCGCAGCGCGGTGCTGACGGGCAGGCCGAGGATGGCGCGGGCGTGGAGTTCGAACTCGTTCTGCCACTGTGTGATCATCGTCACCATGCCGGTGTCGTGCGGACGTGGGCTGACTTCGCTGAACCAGACCTGCTCGCCCTTGACGAACAGTTCCACGCCGAACAGACCCTGGCCGCCGAGGTCGGCGGTCACGGCACGCGCGATATGCTGCGAGGTTTCCAGTGCCTTCGGGTGCATCGGGTGCGGTTGCCAGCTTTCCACGTAGTCGCCGGCGACCTGCACGTGGCCGATCGGCTCGCAGAAATGCGTTTCCACTTCGCCGCTGGCACCCACGGCGCGTACGGTCAGCAGCGTGATTTCGTAGTCGAAGTCGATAAAGCCTTCCACGATCACGCGGCCGTGGCTGACGCGGCCGCCGGCCATGGCGTAGTCCCACGCGGCCTTGACGTCCGCGGGACCGTCGATCTTGCTCTGGCCCTTGCCGGAACTGCTCATCACGGGCTTGACCACGCACGGGTAGCCGATGCCGCCGTCGATCGCGGCTTGCAGTTCCTCGAGCGAATCGCAGAATTTGTACGGGCTGGTGGGCAGGCCCAGGGTCTCGGCGGCCAGGCGGCGGATGCCTTCGCGGTCCATCGTCAGGCGGGCGGCGCGAGCCGTGGGGATCACGCGAACCACGCCGGCCGCTTCCAGGGCTTCGAGCATTGGCGTGGCGATGGCTTCGATCTCGGGCACCACCAGATCCGGCCGCTCGGCTTCGATCAGTGCCTTGAGCTGTTCGCCGTCGCTCATCGTGATCGTACGCGCATGGTGGGCCACCTGCTGGCCCGGCGCGTTCTCGTAGCGGTCGACGGCGATCGTCTCCACGCCCAGGCGCTGCAGCGCGATCAGCACTTCCTTGCCCAGCTCGCCTGAGCCTAGCAGCATGACTTTGGTGGCGGACGGGGAGAGGGGCGTTCCAAGGGTGGTCATGGGGCGGCTCGATCAGGTCAGAAAAACCGGGATTGTATACGCGGGCGATGCCCGGCGCGACATCCCGGTTCCCTGACGTCGCGTATGCCCCTCAGTACGAGATCTTCGCGCTGACGCTGATCGCAGGCGGATCGCCCGGCTGGATGTACTCCGCGTACTGGAAGCCCCAGTAGCGCTTGTTGGTCAGGTTGGTCAGCGCTGCCCGCAGCGTCAGTTCCTTGCCCGCCACGCGTGTGCTGTAGGTCGCGCCGAGGTTGAAGATCGTGTAACCACCCAGCGTGAGGTCGCCGGCCGGGCGCAGCTTGGTCGTGCCCGTGTACTTGCCGTCGATGCCCACCTTCAGGCCCGGCACGTACGGAATGCGGTACGCCAGCCGGCCGGTCAGGATGAAGCTGGGCGCGCCCGCCACGCGGTTGCCGTTGTAGGTCTGGCCCTTGTCGTAGTAGCTGTCCAGATACATCGCGCTGCCGCCCACTTCCCATTGGGAGCCGATGCGGGCGGCGCCGGCCAGCTCCGCGCCCTGGTAGATCGACAGGCCATCCTGCACCAGCACGTTCTGCGAGTTGGTGTACTCGGCACCGCGCTCGATGCGGAACAGCGCCGCCGTGCCGGTCCAGATGCCCTGATCCGTCTTCGCGCCGATTTCGTATTGCTTGCTCTTGACCGGATTCAGTTGCGCGCCCGCGTTCGCGAACGTCGTGCCGACCGTGGTGCCGCCGTCGAACGCTTCCACGTAGCTGGCGTACAGCGTGGTGCTCGGCATCGGCTTGAACATCAGCGCGACGGTCGGCGTCAGCAGGCCGGTCTTGTCATAGTGGGTGGTGCGCGTGCCGTCGGTCCCATAGCTGTTCTGCTCGTAGTTGGTGAAGCGCAGCCCGCCCAGCACCGACCAGCGCTCGGTCAACTGGATCGTGTCGCTCATGAACAGCGCCTTTTGCGTGATGTCGCTGGCACGGTACTTGTTGAACGCAACCTGGCTGTAGTAAACGCCGGTGTACGGCTGCGACAGGTTGCCTGGGTCCAGACTCAGCGACACCGGGTTGCTGCTGTAGCGGTTGATCTGGTTTTGCCACGTCACGCCGCCGACGAACTGGTGCGAGAACGGGCCGGTACGAAAGCGGCCTTCGACCATGGTCGACCACTGATTGAACTGGTGTCCCTCGGCACCGTCGTAGCGCAGGTCGGTGTAGTTGCCGCTGCCGTCGATCAGGCTCAGGCTCGACTCGTTGCGGCTGCGCGACTGCTTGCTGAAGCTGTAGATCGTGCTGACCGTCCAGTCGGCGTTGAGGTTGTAACGCAGGCCCGTGGAGTAGAACTGCAGATTGGAGTAGAAGTGCTGGTCCGGGCCCGCGAACAGGCCGCCCCGGCCGCTGACCACGCCCGGCAACTGGCTGCCGGGAGCAAGGCTGTACGTGGTGAAGGTGGGCGTCTGGCCGAAGGTGCTGCGGTCCTGGTAGATGCCGTCGAAGGTCCAGGTCAGGTCGCGCGTGATGCGGGCGTCCAGGCCCAGCGATACGGAGTTGCGGTTCAGCCCGACCGCGTTCGACGGCTTGCCTTCCTCGTGCGTCAGGTTCAGTCGGTAGCCGAACATGTTGTCCGGGCCGGCCCGGCCACCGACGTCGACATGCTCGCTCCACAGGTGGGACGAGCGATAGCCCAGTTCCGCGCTGGCCGTGAAGACGTCGGTCGGCTTCTTCGTGATGTAGTTGACCGTGCCGCCCGGGTTGCCGAAGCCGTACATGAAGCCCGATGCGCCCTTAAGCAGTTCCACCTGTTCGAGCTGTTCGTAGGGCAGCGTGATGCCGTAGCTCACGAACGGCATGCCGTTGATCTTGAAGCCGTTCTGCCAATCGAGCTGCAGCCCGCGCACGGTCAGGTAGGACGACCATGCATTGTTCGCGTTGCTGTTGTCGGAGACCGATGCATCGGTGAAGAACACGTCGCCGAGCTTGGTGACCTGGCGTTCGGCCAGGTCGTCGCCGGTGATGACCGTGGTCGAAAACGGTGTATCGAGCTGTTTCCGGGAACCGAGCGCGCCACTGGTCATGGGCTTGTCCAGGTGTGGCCCGACGTCGATTTCCTGCGCGGCGCTCACCGTTACGGTCGGCAGCGCCTGTTCCGGGGCGGATTGTGCGGATTGTGTGGTCTGGCCGGTCTGGGCGAATGCGCCAAGCGGCAGGCCCGCGATGACCACCACGCGGGCGATGAAGACTGTGGCGCGCAGGCGCGACGGGACGGGCTGCCGATGGACGGGGCTGGCGGCCGGGAACTGGCGGGATGACATTGGAGCTGGCTCGTTCGGTTCTTGTTGGCAATGTAAATACGAACAATTCGTATTTACATTGCGGAAGGCCGAATCATGCCGAGTGATCTATTGAGTCGTCAAGCAAGTCCTTGTTGCCGAAGCGGCATTTGCCGCCTTGGCTGCCTTAGCCGCTTTAGCCGTCTTGTCTGTCGCGTTTTCGCGTTCCGGCGAGGCACCGGAGCGGGAATCAGCGTAGCCCCAGCTGCACTTCGAGGTTGTGGGCCAGCGTCACCAGCCGGGGGCCGACAAACTGCTCGACGGCATGGAATCTGCCCGGCTGCGCCCGGATGCCGCTGTTGATCACGAACCACTGCGAGTCAACGGGCTTGCACAGAGGCACGGCGAAGCCGAACACATCATGGCGCCACTCGGCGCGGTTCGTGCAGTAGCCCAGCCGCTCGAGGTCCTTGCGTGCCTGGGACAGTCCCGGCGCTCCCCGTGCGAAAGCGTCGGGGTCTTGCAGGCGCAGGCGGTTCAGCACCGGGTCGCGCAGTTCGGCCGGCGCGCGGCAAAGCCAGGCCTTGCCGATGGCCGTCGTCAGCATCGGCAGCGCGGCACCGATATCGGGCGGCACCACGAGGTTGTCCGTCGAGCGTGCCGTCTCGACGTAGATCATCTGCGTCCGGTCGCGGATGCCAAGCGAGACCGCGCCGCCGACCTCGTCGGCCAGCGCTTTCATCAGCGGCCGCGCAATCTGGCGAATCGGCATACTGGCCAGCAGCGGGTAGCCCGGCGCCAGCACGGGTGCGCCCAGCCGGTATTTGCCGAGCGCGGTGTCGTGGCGCAGATAGCCGAGCGCGCTGAGCGTGTGCGTGAGCCGTGCCACGGTCGACTTCGACAGCCCGGTGCGCTGCACAAAGTCCTTGTTGCCCAGCAGCGATTCGCCTGCCCGATAGGCCAGCAGGATGTCCAGCCCGTTGGCCAGCGTGGTGGCGAACTGGCGGTCGCGGGCGTCGTCGGGAGGGATGTCGGTGGCGCCCATCGTCACTCCCAGGCCACCAGTGTTTCCACCTGCGCCACCAGCTTCAGCAGGCGCGGCCCCATCTCGCGTTCGAGCTTCCGGGGCGTCATGCGTACCGCGGGCACGCCGCAGTTGAAGACCAGGATCTCGCCGTCGATGGGAGTACGCATCGGCACAGCCACGGCGTGAACGTCGCGCTGCCAGTCGCCACGCGACCGGGTAAAGCCCAGCGTCGCTAGTTCCTCGATGGCCGTATCCACGGCACCCACCAGCCGGTGGTAGTCGTCCGGCTCGGCCTCTCGCAGCGCGTTGAGCAGGCGGTGGCGCACGTCTTCCGGCGCTCGTGCCAGCCATGCCCGGCCCATCGCCGTGGCCAGCATCGGCAGGGATGCGCCGATGTCCGGACGAAACGCGATCGCGTCGTGACCCCGGCTGGTTTCGACGTAGACCATGCGCAGCCGGTCGCGCAGCCCCAGCGATACGGAGCCGCCAACCTGATCGGCCAGCGCTTTCATGAGCGGCCGGGCCAGTTGCCGCACGCGCAGGCTGGCCAGCAGTGGATAGCCAAGCGAGAGCGCGGTCGAGCCCAGCCGGTAGCGGCGCAGATGGGTGTCGTAGAGCAGCAGTCCCCGCGCCGCCAGCGTGTAGGTCAGCCGGCTGATGGTCGCTTTCGACAGACCGGTGCGATCGGCCAGTTCCTTATTGCCGAGCACGGTCTCGCCCACGCGAAAGCACTGCAGCAACGCCAGGCCGTGGGCCAGCGTGGTGGCAAAGGCGGGATCGGGGTGATGGGGGCGCGTTGGCATCTGGCGTTTGGTTTGGCGTTCATCTTACCGAAGCGATGTGCCGATTGCGCAATGGTTGTTCAAGATAGCGAAACAACGGTGCCGACATTCGGGAGGCGCGCGTACGCTCCTCGACATCAAAAATCATGGTGGAGCGAGACGATGATCCGGGACCCCGAAGCTTTCGATGCCTTTCTGCAGACCCTGCGGCGCTTCGTGCGCGAGAAGCTCGTGCCGCGCGAGGCCGAGGTGGCCGAACGTGACGAGGTGGCGCAGGATCTGGTCGACGCCATGGCCGCGCAGGGCATGTTCGGCTACTCGATTCCCGAGCAGTACGGCGGCGCCGGCATGACCACCGAGGAACTGGTGCTGGCGGCGATGGAGTTGTCGCAGTGCTCGGTGGCGTTTCGGGCGCGGGTCGGCACCAATACCGGCATCGGCTCAGAAGCGCTGGTGGCCGATGGCACGGCCGCGCAGAAGCAGCACTATCTGCCGTTGCTGGCCAGCGGGCAGCTCACCGGATCGTTTGCGCTGACCGAGCCCGAGGCCGGCTCCGACGCCACCGCGCTGCAGACCACGGCCGTGCGCGATGGCGACGCCTACATCCTCAACGGTACCAAGTGCTTCATTACCAATGCGCCGATCGCTGGCCTGTTCACGGTCATGGCGCGTACCGATCCCGCCAACCTGGGCGCAGGCGGTATCTCGGCCTTTATCGTGCCGCGCGAAACACCGGGGCTGAGCACAGGCCGGCCGTACCAGAAGATGGGCCAGGCCGGATCGCCGGTGTCCGAGGTGCATTTCGACAACTGCCGCGTGCCGGCGGCCAACCTGATCGGCGGAGAGGAAGGCAAGGGCTTCCGCACCGCGATGAAGGTGCTCAACAAGCAGCGTATCCATCTGGCCGCGCTGTGCACCGGGCCCGCGATCCGGATGCTCGACGACGCGGTGCGCTTCGTCACCGAACGCAAGCAGTTCGGACAGGTGCTGGCCGATTTCCAGCTGGTGCAGGCCATGATCGCCGACTGCCAGACCGATATCCATGCGGCGCGGGCGCTGATTCTGGAAACGGCGCGCAAGCGCGATCTGGGCGAGGACGTGACGATGCAGGCGTCGATCTGCAAGTACTTCGCGTCCGAGATGTGCGGCCGCGTGGCCGACCGCTGTGTGCAGTTGTTCGGTGGCTACGGCTACATCGCCGATTACGGCATCGAGCGCTTCTATCGCGATGTGCGCCTGTTCCGCCTGTACGAAGGCACCAGCCAGATTCACCAGCTCAACATCGCCAAGCGGACCTTTGCCCAGGCCGGCGGCCAGCGCTGAGCGGGCCATCCAGAACCCAGACCCAGATCCACGGAGAGAATCATGATCAAGCCCCTGATCGCGGCGGCCGGCATGTCGTTCGGCATGTCTTTCGGCCTGCTTCTCGGCATGGCCCCGGCACACGCCGAGGCCCCTTATCCGAACAAGGTGATCAGGCTGGTGGTGCCGTTCGCGCCGGGCGGGTCCACCGATATCGTCGCCCGGCTGATTTCCGAACCGCTGCGCGACGAACTGGGCCAGACGGTAATCGTCGACAACCGGCCGGGCGCGGGTGGCAATATCGGCGGCGACATCGTTGCCAAGGCGGCGCCGGACGGCTACACGCTGCTGCTGGCCGCCGCCGGGCCGACCGTCATCAATCCGAGCCTCTACCCGAAGATGTCCTACGATCCGGTGCGCGATCTGGCGCCGGTAACGATGATCGAGCGCGAGCACAACGTGATGGCGGTCAATGCGTCGCTGCCGGTCAAGAATGTGCAGGAGTTCATTGCCTACGCCAAATCGCACCCGAACCAGCTTTCGTTCGGATCGCCGGGCAACGGCAGCCCCGCGCAACTGGCCGGGGAACTGTTGAACCAGACCGCGGGCATCAAGCTCCAGCACGTGCCATACAAGGGTAGCGGCCCGGCCGTGGCAGACCTGATCGCCGGCCATATCACACTGCTGATCGACAACATGCCGGCGCTTTGGCCGCACGTTCAGTCGGGCAAGCTGCGTGCGCTGGCCGTGACCAGCGAGAAGCGCGCCACGGCGGCGCCGGGCTTGCCGACGGCACAGGAAGCCGGGCTCAAGGGCTATGTGGTGACCGCGTGGAAAGGCCTGATGGTGCCTGCTCATACCCCGCGTCCGGTCGTCGACAAGCTCAACCAGGCGATGGTGAAGATCCTGGCGCGGCCTGAACTGCGCAAGAAGCTGGTGGAACTGGGCGCGGAGCCGGTGGGCGATACGCCCGAGCAGTTCGGACAACAGATTCGTGCCGATGCGGCGTGGTGGGCCGCACTGGTCAAGTCCACCGGCACCACGCTGGAATGATGACCATGGGAATCAATATAGCGGAACTGCGCGGCAAGGTGCGGCAGTTCGTCGAACAGCACGCGATCCCGAGCGAAGACCCTGTACTGGCGCACGACGTGCAGCGCCTTGACGTCGTGGTCCGGCGGCTGCAGGGTCTGGCCCGGGAGGCGGGCATCTACGCCCCCCATCTGCCGCCCGAGCACGGCGGGCTCGGGCTCGACTGGCAGGCGCGTGCCGAGATTCTGGAGGAAGCCGGCCGCAGCTTCCTTGGCGCTCCGGCGCTGAACTGCGCGCCGCCCGACCAGCCGAACATGATCAACCTGATGCGCCACGGCAACGCCGCGCAGCAGGCGCGATACCTGCAGCCGCTGGTGCAGGGGCAGATCCGCTCGTGCTTCGCCATGACCGAACCGGCCCCCGGCGCGGGCTCCGATCCGTCGATGCTGCGTACCACCGCCACGCGTCAGGACGGCAAATGGGTCATCAACGGCCACAAGTGGTTCATCAGCGGGGCCGTGGATGCGGCGTTCGCGATCGTGCTGGCGCGCACCGATGAGGCGGCCGGTACCGGCGCCACGATGTTCATCGTCGATACCGACAACCCCGGCTACCGCCTCGTGCGGAACATCGCGGGGATGGACGGCTATCAGGTGGGTGGTCACGGCGAGATCGTATTCGAGCATTGCGTGGTCGATGACGACGCGGTGCTTGGCCAGGTCGGGCAGGGCTTTGCCTATGCCCAGGCGCGGCTGGAGCCCGCCCGGCTGTCGCACTGCATGCGTTTCATCGGCCGCGCGTCGCGTGCGATGGAGATCGCCCAGCAGTACGCCGCGCAGCGCGAGTCGTTCGGGCAACGGCTGGCCGATCTGCAGCAGGTGCAGGCGATGGTGGCCGATTCGCATATCGACCTGCACGCCAGCCGGCTGATGGTGCGCGATTGCGCGCGCAAGATGGACGCCGGGGAATCGGTCAAGCACGACTCCGCGATGACCAAGATCTTCGTGTCCGAAGCCGTCTGGCGCGTGGCTGACCGCGCGGTGCAGATCATGGGCGCGCTCGGCATTTCCGATGACACCCCGGTCTCGATGATCCAGCGCGAACTACGCCCGTTCCGCATCTACGACGGCGCGTCCGAACTGCATCGTGCCACGCTGGCACGTCGCATCTTCCAGCACGGGCTGCGCCCGTGAATCCGCAGTCAACCGCAAGCAATCGCATGAATCCCGAAGCAGAACAACCCGGTGGCCCGCTGGCCGGGGTGCGCATCCTCGACATGGCCACCGTCATCGCCGCGCCGTTCTCCAGCACGCTGTGCGCGGACATGGGCGCCGACGTCGTCAAGCTCGAACTGCCCGACGGCAGCGACCCGCTGCGCGGGCTGGCGCCGGTCAAGGGCGATCTGGCGCTGTACTGGAAGGTGACCAATCGCGGCAAACGCGGCATCACGCTGGACGTGCGCAAGCCAGCCGGGCGCGCATTGTTCCTGCGGATGCTGCCGGACTTCGACGTGCTTGTGGAGAACTTCCGGACCGGTACGCTTGATCGCTGGGGGCTGGATATCGACACGCTGCGGCGGGCCAATCCGCGCCTGGTGGTGCTGCGCCTGACCGGCTTCGGACAGACCGGCCCGTACGCGCAGCGCGCCGGGTTTGCGCGCATCTTCGAGGCGATGAGCGGTTTCACGAACCTGACCGGCGAGACGGGCGGGGCGCCGCTGCATATGAACTACCCGATGGGCGACATGGTGGCGGGCCTGTTCGGCGCGTTCGCGATTGCCAGCGCCATCGCCGAACGTCGCCGGCCTGGCAACGAGGCCATGCCGGGCCAGGAAATCGACCTGGCCGCCACCGAGGCGCTGTTCCGGTTGCTGGAGCCGCTGGCGGTCGAGTACGAGCAGCTTGGCCAGGTCCGCCAGCGCGCGGGCAATCGCGCCACGTATACCGCGCCGTCGAACATGTATGCCACGGCCGATGGCCAGTGGGTATCGCTGGTGGCATCGTCGGGCCCGATTTTCCGGCGCCTGTGTCAGGCGATCGGGCAGCCGGGCATGGCCGACGACCCACGCTTCGCCACCAACCCGTCGCGTGTGCGCCATCTGGACGCGCTCGATGAAGTCGTCGCCGGGTGGTTCGGCAGCCATGCCTATGCGGATGTGGCAAGCACACTCGAGGCGCATGAGATTCCGTTCAGCAAGATCTTCTCGATCGCCGATATCGTCGACGATCCGCACTTTCAGGAACGGCAGGCGATCGTCAGGCTGCCCGATCCGGACCTGGGCTCGATCCCGGCACCCTGCGTGGTGCCGAGGTTCGCCGGACACACCCCACCGCCAGCCAGGAGCGGGCCGGGGGTCGGCGAGCACAATGCGGAAGTCTACGGCGCGCTGGGACTGACGGCCGCCGACCTGACCGGGCTGCGCGAGGGCGGGGTGATCTAGGCGGGCGGCGGCATGGTTGTTGCGTTGCGGCACCTGGGCGGCCGGTCAGAGAAATGCCGACAGACTGGTGGTGTCGCAATCAGGTAGACTCGGCGAGTCCGATACCCGAATCCCGGTGGCTCGGGTTCCAGGACGCAAGGAGATGCCACGCATGTACGCAGCAGAGTCCGCGCTTGACCACCGTACCGCCGATCCCGCGCCTTCTGGCGCGCCGGCCGCCGCGCCAGCGGAAACCCGGACGGAGGCCGCCACACGGGACCTTCGCCGCGTGCCGATTCACCCCGATCACTGGTATCCACTGGCCTGGTCCCGCGAGGTCAAGGCCGGCCAGGCACATGGCGTCCAGTTCGCCGGCGACCCGATCGTGCTCGTGCGCACCGCAACCGGAAAGATTTTCGCGCTGGAGGATCGCTGCGCTCATCGGCAGGTGCCGCTCCACGCGGGCGTGGTGGATGGCGAGTCGATTCGTTGCTGCTATCACGGCTGGACATACGATTGTTCGGGACGCTGCATCGACGTGCCTTACCTGGGCAAGGAGCGCCTGCCGAACGGCGTGCGCGCCTATCCGTGCGAAGAGCGCGCGGGCCTGATTTTTGTCTTTCCGGGCAATCCGGCGCTGGCCGGACAGCAGCCGCTGCCCGAATTCGCCTCGGTGGCGGACAAGCACTACAAGACACGACGCTTTGGCCGGGAGGTCAAGTGTCACTATTCCTTCATGCACGAAAACCTGATGGACATGAACCATCAGTTCCTGCATCGGCGGCAGATGGGCATGATGCGCGCGCGGTCGCTAGGCCGCCGCCGTGGCGCCGACTTCGTGGAGGTGGACTACACCTTCTCGCGCGAAGGCGGCAAGCAGCCGATGGGCGAGGCGCTTGTCTTCAGCAAGGAAGGCGGCGAAGGCAACAAGGACGTGATGACCGTCCGCACCGGCTACCCGTACCAGACGCTGAAAATCCGTTCAGGCAGTGGGACGCTCGTGATGGATCTCTGGATCGCCTATGTGCCGCTGGACGCAGCGCAACGCACCAACCGCACGTTCGGTATGCTGTCGATCCGCCGCCCCGGCATTCCTTTCGCGCTGGACCTGGCCTGGCCGCTACTGGTCTGGTTCACCGAGCGGATCTTCAAGGAAGACCGCTGGATCGTCGAGCGCGAGCAGGAGGCCCATGACCGCCAGGGTGAGGACTGGAATCACGAGGTATTCCCGGTCATCCGCGATCTGCGCGATCTGCTGCGCGAGTGCGGCGGCCGAACGGTCATTCCGATCCAGCGGCTGGAGACCCAGGTTTGAGGCGGTCGACCGGCAAGGTACGCGTAACGCGGCGCGACATATTCACAACATTTACGGGTGAGAGGGGCGAATGGGAGACACGCGTCGATTGGCGGGTCTGTTTGGTCGTTTCCTGGTCGTCATGATCGCGGCGTTCCTGACCGCCTGCGCGGGCTTGCCGCAGCGGCCGGAACTGCAGCCCGAAGTGGCGCTGCGCGATACCAGCGATACGGTGATAGCCAGAGAACTGGCGCCACAACTGGCCGCCCATCCGGGCGAGTCCGTGTTCTATCCGCTGGCCGCAGGCACGGATGCGTTCGCCATGCGTATCGCACTGGCTCGCGTGGCGCAGCGCTCGCTCGATATCCAGTACTACATCTACGAAACGGACGATACCGGCCTGACGCTGCTGGCCGCCATCATGGCCGCGGCAGACCGTGGCGTGCGGGTGCGGCTGCTGCTCGATGACATCCATCTGGCCGGACAGGACAAGATGCTGCAGGTGATCGACGCGCATCCGAACATCGAGGTGCGGGTGTTCAATCCGTTCGCCAGCCGAAATGTGCGCCTGCTCGAGTACGTCACCGCTTTCAGCCGGATCAACCGGCGGATGCACAACAAGTCGATGACTGCCGACAACCAGCTCACCATCGTCGGCGGGCGCAACGTCGGCGACGAGTACTACGGCGCGGCGCAAACCGATTTCAGCGACCTGGATCTTCTGGCGGCCGGGCCGGTGGTGCCAGAGGTGTCGGCCGTGTTCGACGATTACTGGAACAATGAAGCCGCTTACCCGATCTCGACCCTGGAAAAGCCGCTCACGGGCAAGGAGGCCGCCGAGCAGCAGGAGAAGCTGCGCAACGCCGTCGACGATCGCGCCATCGCCGTGAGCGCGACGCCGTATGGCAAATCCGTGCTGGAGTCCGGGGTCGTGCACGCGATTCACCAGGGCACGCTGCCATCGTTCTGGGGCCGGGCGACGGTCATCGCCGACAAGGCGGCCAAGATCCAGTTGCCGCCCGACGACGATTCCACGCATGCCATCCCGCAGCTAGGCAAGATTCTCGACAGCGCCAAGCATGACCTGACGCTGATATCCCCGTACTTCGTGCCGCCCGACGACGCCATGGACTGGCTGACCGGAATGCAGAAGCGGGGTGTCCAGGTGCGCATCCTGACCAATTCGTATGGCGCGACGGACGTGACGGCGGTGCACGCAGGCTATGCGCCGAAGCGCGAGGCCTTGCTGAGGGCAGGGGTGATCCTGTACGAACTGAAGCCATCGGCCTACGCCGAACTGGCCAAGGAAAGAAAGTCCCACCGCAGCGGCCCGGGCGGCAGCAGCCGCGCCAGCCTGCACGCCAAGACCTACATGGTGGATCGACACCAGTTGTTTATCGGATCCCTGAACCTGGATCCGCGTTCGGCACGGCTCAATACCGAGATGGGCATCGTGGTCGACAGCGCGCCGCTATGCGAGATGTTCGGCAAAGTGATCGACGCCGCGTTGCTCGATGTCGCCTATCAGGTCGTGCTCGAGACCGATCCCGCGACCGGCAAGGAGCAGATGGTGTGGGTGACCCAGGAGGACGGCGTCCTGCGCACGTATCGCAGCGAGCCGGACATGAACGCCTGGGACCATTTCAAGCAGGGCGTGTTGCGGATGCTGCCGGTGGAATCGCAGTTGTAGCGAACGACTTTGCGTCTCGTTTTCTCCCCCTCTCCCGCATGGCGTGAGAGGGGGGAGAAAAACCACCTCGGGCTCAGCGCTGCACCAGCGCCTTGAAACCCTCGATCAATCGGTCGATATCGGCTGCCGTGATCGCGCCCATCGTCGAGATGCGGAACAGTTGCGAAGACAGGCCGCCCTGGCCAGCGTAGATCACGAATCCACGGGCCTTCAGGCCGTCGTGAAGCTGCTCGTACGCGACGCCGTTGGGCAGGCGGTAGGCGCGCAGGACCACCGAGGACTGCTCGGCGGGCCAGAGTGCCTCGATGCCTAGCGCGGCCAGACCGGCGCGCGCCTGTTCGGCCAGCGCCGCATAGCGCTGGTGACGACCTTTCCAGCCGCCTTCTTCCTGATGCTCGCGCAGCGCTTCCGCCAGCGCGTAGTACGCATGGACGGACGGCGTGAACGGCGTGTTGCGCTGGTCCTGCAGCTTTGCCAGGCGAACGAGATCCAGGTAGTACGTACGGGTTGCCGCATGGGTCAGCGCGGCGCGGCGCGCAATCACAAAAGCCGCGCCCGGCACGCCGTGCAGGCACTTGTTCGCCGTGGAGCATACCGCGTCGATATTGCCGCTGAAGTCGATCGCTTCCGCGCCGAAGCTGCTCACCGTGTCCACCAGCAGACGCACACCGCGTGCCTGGCACAGACGGTCGATCGCCGGCAGATCATTCAGCCGGCCCGTGGTGGTTTCGTGATGGATCACGGCCACGTGGGTGATGGCGGGGTCTTCGGCCAGCGCCGCGTCGATGCGGCTCAGGTCGGGTGCTTCCATCCATTCGTGCTTCACCAGCGCATGCGCGATCTGGTACTGCGCGGCGATCTGCGCGATGCGCTCGCCGTACACGCCGTTCTGCACGATCAGCAGCTTGCCGTTGGCGGGCACCATCGCCGCGATCATGCTTTCCAGCGCAGCCGTGCCGGAGCCGGTCATCAGTACCGCCGTCCATGCCGCAGGGTCGAGCCCGTAGATGTCGAGCAGCCGATCGCGCGCTTCGTCCTGCAGGTCGAAGAACTCGCTTTCGCGATGGCACAGGTCGGTTTGCAGCAGGCTCCGCCGCACGCGTTCCGAAAGCGTGACGGGGCCCGGGTTAAGCAGCAGCATGCTTCTCTCCGGCATGGCCCTGGTCGGCGCCGATCTGGCGGCCAAGGCGCGTCTTGACTTCCACCGGCGTCACCGACGGACGCGGCAGCCCGTCAGGCGTGCCGGCGCGGGTCTGCAGGCAGACGAAATTCGGGCCCGATGTCGCCGTGGCGGCGCTGGCCAGCACGCGGTCGAGCATGTCGAGATTGTCGCCCTCTATCGCCGAGGCATAGCCGCACGCCGCGGCAACACCTGCGAACGAGACGTTGTGCGATACCGTGGCCTGGCCGCCGGTCGAATCGTGTGCGTTGTTGTCCAGCAGCACGTGCGTCAGATTGGCCGGGCCATACGCGCCAAGCGTGGCGAACACGCCCATGCGCATCAGCGCCGCGCCGTCGCCGTCGATGGCCACGACCTTCAGGTCCGGACGCGCCATGGCCAGCCCCAGCGCGAACGGCGTCAGGCAGCCCATCGAGCCAACCATGTAAAGCTGGTTGGGACGATCGTCCAGCGCGTACAGTTCACGACCGCAGAAGCCGGTGGAGGCCAGCACAACGGTGGAATCCACCGGCGTGTGGGCGATCACGCGTTGCAGCGCTTCCTGGCGGCTTGGCAGCGGCGTGGCGCCGGAACGCGACACTTGTGGCGTTGCCTTCGCGCGCGCCACGGGTGGCGTCTGCGCCTTGAGCGGGTAGGGCGCCACGCTGCCCTTCTGCATGATCAGCGCGTACGGACGGCCGGTGGCATCCATATGGGCGATGGCGCGATCCAGCGCCGGGCCGACGGCATCGGGCTCGGTCGGGAACAACTCCCACGGGATCTCCATCGTGTCGAGCATGGCAGGCGTGACCGGGCCCATCAGCGCGTGCTGGGGCTCGTCCGACGCGCCGCCGGGTTGCCCGCGCCACGTGACGATCAGCAACTGCGGCAGGCGGAACGTCCACGTCAGCGATGTGAGCGGGCTCACCGCGTTGCCGAGGCCCGAGTTCTGCATCATCGTGATGCCGCGCACGCCATTGCGCGCGCCCTGCGTCACGCCAGCGATAAAGGCCACGGCATCGCCTTCATTGGCGGCCGACACGTAATGCAGGGAAGGGTCCTGCACCACGTAATTGATGAACGGCGTCAGGTACGAGCACGGTACGCCCGCGTACCACTCGAAACCGCGCTCGCGCGCGGCTTCCACAAACTGGACGGCCTCGATCATCGGGCAGTCTCTCCGTCGTTGTTGCCCAGCGCGTACGGCGTTTGCGTGTGCGCGAAGTCTCCGGCCCGGCGGAAGTCCTCCAGGTCGTTCACGCCGCGCCAGTGGCCATGTACGTAACGCACCTCGACCTTCTCGCCGGCTTCGACCAGCGCGTTGATCAGGTCGGGCATGTCGAGCGAGTCGAAGTCGGGCCGCTGGCGCAGTTCGGCCAGCAGCTTCTGCAGGCGCGCGCGGCCTTCGCCCCGCACGTTGAGCAGACCGATCCAGCGGCCATGCGGCTCTCCGTCGGTAGCGGCCGGCGTGTCGGAGATCTTGCGCAGCAGCACCTTCTGGCCGAACAGGTCGCGGTCGTCGGCGGCCGAGCACCACGCGAAATCGCGCACGCTCTGGTTCGACGGGGCTGACTCGGATGAGTCGACCACCACGCTGAACGGCGCATCGGTTTCCAGCAGGTCGCGCAGGATGTAGCTGCGGAACATCAGGTCGCCATAGGAGACGACGGTGTCGGTCTCGAGCGAATCGGCGGCGCACGCCAGCGAAGCCAGCTCGCCGGTGGCGGCGTGGCGCTCGTTGCGCACCAGCTTGATGCCGGCCGCGTCGATCGCCTCGGCCTTGTAGCCACCCACCACGGTGATGTCGTTGATGCCCTGGTTCTTGAAGCCGTCGACCAGCCAGCGCAGCAGCGGCTTGCCGGCTACCGGCAGCATGATCTTGGGCTTGTCTTCGGTCAGGGCCTCCAGGCCCTTGCCGCGTCCGGCCGCAAGCACCACGGCGGAGCTGGGCGCCTGGCCACCGGTCAGGTAGATCTTCTCGGCGGCCGAGTATTCGTCGGCATCCTGCAGGCGGAAAATTTCGTTGACGGTGGCGATGCGGTCTTCCACGTTGACCAGCGTCTGGCTGTCGTGGATTTCCCGGGCCACGGCCTGCATCGACGATGCTGCCACGCGGATCAGGTGGTTGGCCCAGATCACGAGGCTGATGCCGGCCTTGCGGAACACGTCGGTCGGCGTGCTGTAGTACTTGGTGGGAACGATCACCAGCGGCGCGCGCCCGGCCCATTCGCGCGCGAAGGTCACGATCTCGTCGGCCTTCGAAAGCTTGCTGTGGATCAGGATGGCGTCGGCGCCGGCCTGACGGTACGCCTCGGCGCGGCGCAGGGCTTCTTCCATGCCCCAGCCGGCGATCAGCGCTTCGACACGCGCGACGATCGAGAAGTCGTCGTCGGCCTGCGAATCCTTACCGGCCTTGATCTTGCCGCAGAACTCGTCGATATCGGCCAGCGGCTGCTGCTCGCCGCCGATGAAGCTGTTGGTCTTCGGGAAGATCTTGTCTTCGATGCAGACGCCGGCGATGCCGCGCTGCTCGAGCTTGCGCACCAGGCGGCGCACGTTGTTGAAGTTGCCGTAGCCGGTGTCGCCGTCCAGCAGGATCGGCAGATCGCTGGCATCGGCCATGAATTCGAGGTTGTCGACCACCTGGGTCCAGCTTGCCTCGTTGTTGTCGCGCACGCCGAACTGGGCGGAGATGGCCAGGCCCGAGGCCCAGATGCCCTTGAAGCCGGCCTCGCGCACGATGCGCGCGGACAGGCCGTTATGGGCTTCCATGATGAATTCGAGTTCGTTCGAGCGCAGCATCTGGCGCAGGCGGGCGCTGCGCGAGGTGGCGAGGAGGTTCGGGTCGTGGGCGTTCATTGGGCGATTCCTACGGGCTGCAGTTGGGGCAGGACTTCTTCGGCGGCACGGGCCACATCGCCCGGGAAATCGATCTCGATCCAGGGCGCGCCGGTGACGTCAGCGGTATCGAATGTGTGGGAGTGTTCCAGCAGCAGGTCGCGCACCGCTTCTTCGTGCGGCATGTTGGCGCGGCCGCCATCGACGTAGCCCTTGACGATTTCGGCCAGACGCTGGGCGCAGTCCTGCTTGAAACGGAAGAAGCCGACCGATTCGCCGATCGTGTCATACGAGAGATCGGCCATGAGCTGCTTGCGCAGTTCCACGGGCACGCCATCCTTCAGACACAGCTTGACGGGCTCGTCGCCGGCCTCGAAATCGCGGTCGATCAGCAGACGGTTGACGGTCTCGCCGGCCACGAGCTTGCTCATGATGCGCTCGTCATAGAGCACGTCGGCGTCCATCAGCAGCACGTCGCCACCGCGCGTCATGGCATCCGCCACGGTGTGCACGGTCAGCACGCTGCCCAGGTCGTAGCGGGGATTGATCACGATTTCGGCCGAGCGGTTCAGGCGGGCCAGTTCGGCCTGCACCTGTTCCGGCTCGAAGCCGAGCGCGAGCACGACTTCGGTCACGCCGGCGGCATCGAGCATACGCAGATGACGCTCGAGCAGCGTGACGCCGTCAAAACGCAACAGGCACTTCGGGAACTGCTTGCCCGGCTGTTGCTGAAGTCGCAGGCCAAGGCCCGCGGCAAGAATGATTGCTCGCATTGACTTGTTCTCACATGCAAAGAAACTGCTGGGGGCTTAAAAGCCGTTTCAAAAAGATTCTGGCGTCGTTGCGGGGCCCTGCCGTACGACTTGTACTGTCTGCGGCCCCCCGCCTAGCCAGAACCGCTTCGCTTCATTTTGAAACAGCTTCTTAGTCGGTGCCTTGGAGCGCCGCCCTGGCGCGGCGGCGCTGGAACTTGCGTTCGCTGAAATGCAGATAAATCAACCCCGGGATGCCAAGCACCAGCTCGCGCACGCGCTTGGCCAGGGACAGCGCCAGCGCGGCATCGGGCGGCAGGCCCACCAGTGGCGCCAGCAGCAGATAGCCACCTTCCTGTGCGCCGAGCGAGCCGGGGATGGCAAATGCCGCGCCCCGGATTGCCTGGCCCACGCTTTCCAGCAGAAGGGCTTCATGCCAGCCCACTGGGTGCCCCAGGAAGTACAGGATCAGCCAGACCTCGCCGGTACCGACGATCCAGCCCGCCAGGTTCAGCAGGAAGCTGACTGCTACCTTGCGGCGGTCGCGATACATCTCGCGGATCGCATGGTCCACGGCATCGGCGCGAAGGGCCAGGCCATCCCAGTTCTGCTTGCCGAAGACCTTGGCCGCCATGCGCAGCACGCGGCCGAACATGCCGCGCCGCTGCAGCACACAGAACACCAGCACGCAGACAGCCAGGACAACGGTGACGACGATGATCGGGGTGCGCTGGTCCGACAGGTTGCCCTGCGCGCCGAACAGCAGAATGCCGAGCAAGGCGAAGACCATCTGGGAAAGCGCCTGGGTGGTGGTGCTGACGGTGATGGCGGCCGCCGCGTCGCGCATCCGCGCACCGCGATGGGACAGGTAGCGCACCATCAGTACCGGCCCGCCGATCTGGCCCGCCGGCAACAGGCTGTTGACCGACTCGCCGGTCCAGCGGGCGCGCAGCGCGCTGCAGAACGTACCGTGACGGGTCTTGCGGTCCAGCAGCACGGCGATGGCGCCGGCATCGAGCAACAGGGGAAGCAGATGGAACGCGGCCACCACGGCCAGGCCCCACCCAGCGGACATCAACGTGGTCGTGACCGCGTCAAAGCCTTGCCAGGCAAGCAGACCGACGAACAGTGCCGCGCCGATCGAGAACAGGAGGAATGCTGCACGACTCACGCGAATTACTTTCCACTGGAGTTCGCGCCGCCAAGCAGACGCCGGAAGACCTGCCGGAAGCCGAAGTACGCCACGGCGTCCTTCATGTTCGAGATGAAGCGCAGCCACGGGCGCATGCCGGGATCGGTCACGTATTCAAACGTCAGCGAGACGCGGGTTTCATTCGGGCCGGCCGGCGTGACGCGGTGGCGCAGCTTGTCGCCGTCGAACAGCACGATGCCGCCCGGCGGAATCTGCACCGCGCCGGGCTCGTCGGGAATCTCCGGCGTGCGCGTATGCAGTTCGTACTCGAGCAGGCACGACGAATCGTCCAGCACGCCGATCAGCAGCGTGTAGCGGCGACCGTCGTAATAGGAGGTGTCGTAGTGCCAGCCGATATGGTCGCCCTGGCGCGTGTAGTAATAGAGCGCGTAGGCGTGCGGATCGGTGTCGGGGCAGACCTGGAGCTTGTCGCCGGTAACCTTTTCGAGCCAGCCGATCAGGGCCTTCGAACGATACAGGTCGGCGATGAACGGCGCCTGCTCGTCGATGGTGTGCCGGCTGACGCTGCCGCCCTGCTTGTGGCCGGGTAGGTAGTTGCGGTTCAGGCCGGGCTGCATGGCGCGAGTCAGCGCCACGAGCTGGGCGCATTCGTCCGGCGCGAGAAACTTGTCCAGGTACAGGAACGCGCCCTGGCGTTCGAAGTCGGCGCGCAGGGCCGGGGTGTCGAGTTGCTCGATCGCGTGCGCGACGGCGGCGTCGGGCTGGCTGGCTGCCGGTCTGGCTGGCGGCGGGGCGAGGGCGATGTCGCTTGAGGCGTGCTCACTCATGGGCGTGCTCGTTATTCCGTGGTTGTCGCGACTGGCTGGGGGCGCCGCATGACTCGCCAGTAATCGATGATGACAAGGACGGCAAACAGTGGAGCGCCGATCGAGGCCGCGGTCAGGAACGGTTCAATGCCGTCCGCGAGTGTGACCAGAGGCAGCAGGTACAGCACATCCTCGGTCTCGAAACCGCCGGCCGATGCCTGCTTCGTTCCACTTTTGCCAACCCGCGATTCTATACGCATCCGCAGGAAGAAGATCAGCGCCACCGCAAGGCCTGCCACGGTACCGCGCCAGACCGAACCGAGCCCATCGCCCGCGCCCTGCGCGGCCACTGCCATGCCGAAGCTGACGAACAGCAGCACGGTGATCAGCGCATCGCTCGCCAGATCGTAAAAGTGTCCGATCTTGCTCGATTTGCCGCTAATTCTGGCTAATTCGCCATCGGTATGGTCAACGAAATTCGAGATCACGACCAGCAGCGCGCCGAAGTTGGTCCAGCCGTAGCTGCCCTGGGCGATGCAGGCGATACCTGCCAGGCCGATGATCAGCCGCAACGTGGTCAGGTGATTCGGGGTAACGCGGGTGTCTTTAAGGGGCCGCACCAGATGGCGGGCAAGGCGCGCGTCCCAGGTGGACGGCAGCGGTGGTTCATCCGGGAATTTATGGGTCTTCTGGTTCATCCGTCAACAATCAGATGGGGCGGGGGCGCCACAATTTGGCGCGCGAGGATGCGCAACACTACGCCTGCCACGCGCGAATGACAAGTTTGCCAGAATACGCCGATTTACAAGCCGATGCACGGCGCGGGGTCATTTCCTGACCCGCGCCGTGTGGCCGATTCACCATACGCCGAAGAACACGCCAGCCTGTTTGTAGACGTTGGTCTTGGCCGCCACTTCCTCGTTGGTGACGGTCACGCGGGGCTTCAGCGTGCAAAACCAGTCGAGCAGGTTGCCGCGCATCTGCGCCCGGACCGATTCGTGCCCGGCGTCCTCGCCGAGGTCGTGAATTTCGTTCGGATCGTTCAGCAGATCGAACAATTGGGGGCGGAATCCCTGCCAGTGGACGTACTTCCAGCGCGTATCGCGCACCATCCAGGCGCGGCACTCGCCGGGATGCCGGCCCAGCGCCACGCGCGCGCCGCGATAGCCGTAGTCGAGTTCGGAAACCACGAAGCCGCGCCAGACATCGGTGCGGGCGCGCGTGAGGTCCAGCAGCGATCGGCCTTCCACGCGGTGATCGAAAGCCGGCATGCCGAGGCTGTCGAGCACGGTCGGTACCACGTCCACGGCGGACACCATGCGAGCGTCGGCCGTGCCCCGGGTGGCATCGGCCTGGGCTGACGGGTCGTAGACAATCAGCGGGACGTTCTGCACGGTGTCGTAGAACTGCTCCTTCTCGCCCAGCCAGTGATCGCCGAGGAAATCCCCGTGATCGGCGGTGAAGACGATCAGCGTGTCCTGCCAGCGGCCAGTGCGTTCGAGCAGTTCCCAGAGTTGGCCAAGGCGGTCGTCAATCTGCTGGATCAAGCCCTGGTAGGCCGGCCGAACCGTATCCGACACCTCCTTGCGCATGAAGTTGGCGCATTCCTCCTGGGTCCGGTATGCGTCGAGCACCGGGTGAGGATGCTCGAGTTCAACATCGTCCCGGTTGAGCGGGAGGCAGTCGTCGAGCGAGTAGGCGGCGTGGTAAGGGGCCGGGGCGATGTATGGCCAATGCGGCTTGACCAGCGACAGGTGCAGCACCCACGGCTCATCGCCCCGCGCGCCGATGTAGTCCATCGCGCGATCGACGGTATAGGCCGTTTCGGAGTGGGGCTCGGCCACGCGGGCGGGCAACCCGGCGTTGCGCATGTGCCAGCCCGATACCACCTCGCCATCCGGCTTCTGGGCGCTGATGACGTAGTCGGTCCACGGATCGGCGCTGTCGTAGCCTTGCGCGCGCAGCCAGTCCGCGTAGGGGCTGCGTGGTTCGGCGTGGTGGCCGTCGTGCCGGTCCACTTCGACGAAGTGCCCGCTGCGCAGCAGCGTCTCCAGCTCCGCGCCGCCATCCAGGTGCAGGCGCTTCAGGTTGGCGCTGTCTGGCATCACGTGGGTCTTTCCCGCCAGGGCCAGCGCCAGACCGCCATCCTTCAGGTACTCGCCCAGTGTGATTTCGCCGATCGAGAGCGGCACGCGGTTCCAGGTGGCCCCGTGGCTGCTGACGTAGCGCCCGGTATAGAAGCTCATGCGGCTGGGGCCGCAGACACCAGACGTGACAAAGGCGTTGTCGAAACGCACGCCGCGCGCGGCCAGTGCGTCGATATTGCGTGTGCGCAGCGTGGGATGACCGTAGCAGCCGAGGTGGTCGCGGCGTAGCTGGTCGCACATGATGAACAGGACGTTACGGACTGACATGTTTGTGGCTCTGATACGGATTGGGTTCGCCGTTGCCGGTCATCTTCAGTCGCCGACGTAGCCCGACGCCTTGACCACCGGACCCCAGCGACTGGCGTCGCCGGCCAGCACGGAAGCGAAGGCGTCGGCGCTGCCGCTCTGCGGCTCGAGCCCGAGCTTGAGGAATTTCTGCTGCAGGTCGGGCGACGCAATGGCGTGCGCGACGGCGGCATTGAGCCGGTCGATCGTGGCGCGCGAGGTGCCCGCCGGAGCGATGAAGCCGTAGCGGCCCACGCCTTCGATGTCCTTGTAGCCGAGCTCGGTAAACGTCGGCACGTCGGGCAGGGCGGCCGAGCGGCGCGTGCCCGAGGTGGCCAGTACGTGGATCTTGCCGGCGCGATGCATTTCGGTCAGATCGGCCAGCGTATCCACCGATGCCGGCACCTGACCGCCGATCAGCGCCGTCATCAGCGGCGCGGAACCGTTGAACGGCACGTGCAGCATCGACACGCCGACCTGCTTGCCGATCATCAGCCCGAAGAAGTGGGGAATGCTGCCGAGTGCGGGCGAGGCGTAGGCCGCGTGGGTCGAATCGGCCGAATTGGTCTTGAGCCAGGCCACATAGTCCTTGAGGGACTTGGCCGGCGTGCCCGGTCCGGTTGCCAGCGCAAGCTGGAAATTGGCCACCTGCGCCACTGGCGTGAAATCGCGCGCGATATCGTAGTTGAGCTTGCGGTAGACGAGCGGCGCGATGGTCATCACCGCGGAGTTGGCCAGTACGATGGTGTTGCCGTCACCGGCCTGTGATTTCGCGTAGTCCATGACCAGCCGGCCACCCGCGCCGGGCTTGTTCTCAATGACCACGGTCTGCTTTAGCTCCTCGCGCAGCTTGTCGCCGACCAGCCGTGCCGCCAGATCGGCCGTGCCACCCGCCGGGTATCCCACCAGGATGCGGATCGGTTTGTCGCTTTGGGCGTGGGCGGCGGGCAGGGTCAGGGTGCAAACGGCAGTCACGAGGGTGGCGGCGCCGATCGTCGCGCACAGGCGGCGCAGCAGGGCCGGTAGATGCAGGGGCTGGGACAGGCTCACTTTTGTCTCCTCAGGGGAAGTGGTGATTGTTCTCGGTATGCCCCGAAAGCTAGCATCGAGGGTATTAGTTAACAAAATCAACTATCTCGGAACTCTCGACAATTCATGGCGCAGGAAACTTCGGGCACCTTGCAGGCGCCGGGCCGGCTGGTCGACTTCATCAATTACCGTCTCTATCACCTGAGCCGCGTGGCGATGGCCGCGAGCGGCCTGCATCTGCGGGCCGCGGCGGGCGTCAGTCGGCGCGAGTGGCGGATGCTGGCATTCCTCGGTGAACAGCCGGGCACCCGGCTGACCGAACTGGCAGCCAGCGCGGGGCTCGACAAGGTGCTGGCCAGCCGCGCGGTGCATGGTCTGATTGACAAGGGATTGGTGCGCCGGGATTCGCGCGAGGGCGACCGGCGCGCGGCAGCCTTCAGGCTGACCGAAGCGGGCGAGTCGGTGTACGCGGCGGCCTTCGCGCGGGCGCGCGATTTCAATCGGGAATTGGCGGGCTGCCTGAATGAGGATGAAGCAGAGATGTTCTCGCGCTGCCTGGACAAACTTCACGGGCAGGCCATGACGATGCTGCTGGCGGCGAAACCACTGGCGGACAGGTCCGATGCCGCCGATGCGCCGGCGTTCGAAGATCCGCTGAGCGTATGGCGGAAGCGCTAAGGCCAAGGCAAGACGGTAATCAAATGGGCCGGACAAACGTGCCGAACAAACGGGCCGGATAAATGGGGCCGGACGTGTTCAGTTGGTCAGTCATCAAGGCGGGATACGGCGTCCCGCCTTTTTTGCCGCTTAATCACTAAAGTCCTTGCTTAACTATCGCGGCTCTCTATACTAAAGCTCATGCTTAACTATTCCGATCCCCACGTCGCCCTGGACGCCACATTCCAGGCTCTGGCCGATACCACGCGGCGCACCATGCTCGCGCAGCTTGCGCGCGGGCCGCTTTCGGTGACGGAACTGGCGCGGCCCCTGGCGATGTCGCTGCCGGCGGTGATGCAGCACCTGTCCGTGCTGGAGCAGGCCGGTCTGGTCCGGACCGAGAAGGTCGGGCGAGTACGCACCTGCACCATGGCGCCGAAAGCGCTCAGTGAGGCAGAGCAGTGGATCAACGCGCGTCGCGCTGAATGGGAAGGACATTTCGACCGGTTGGGCGAGTACCTCGAAACCATGAAAAAGGAGGCAGCATCCGATGGCAACGGCAACTGAAACATCCAAGGCGACTGCGAAGACCCAGGCATCTGCCGTGGCGGATCGCGAATCGCTGACCGTCTCGCGGGCGTTCAACGCGCCGCGCGACCTCGTCTTCCAGGCGTGGAGCGCCGCCGAACACCTGAAGCACTGGTTCTGTCCGCAGGGCTTCACGATTCCCGAGTGCGAAGTCGAATTCCGGCCGGGCGGCAAGTTCGATCTCTGGATGCGATCGCTCGATGGCAACTATTCGCACTGGATTCGCGGCCACTACGTCGAGATCATTCCTCATTCGCGTCTGGTGCTGGACATGACCGTGGTAACCGAAGCGGGCGTGGCGCTGTTCAATGCCAATACCTCGGTCACGTTCGAGACCGTGTGCGGAGGCACGGAGATGTCGGTGACCCAGCGCTACACGGCGCTGGACCCGTCAGCCGGCAATTTCACACGCGGCGCGGAGGAAGGCTGGGCGCAGACGCTGGACCGGTTGGAAAAGGAGGTGGCGCGGATCGCGGCCGCCACGCCGGCACGGTCGGTGGCGCATGGCGTTTTCACGATCGAGCGCACCTACGACGCAAGTCCCGAGCTGGTATTCCGCGCGCTGAGCGATCCCGTCGCCAAGGCCCAGTGGTTCAACGGTGGCCCGGGCTATACCGAGGTCAAGCGCACGATGGACGTGCGGCCCGGTGGCCGCGAGCATCTGCAGGGGCGCTGGGAGAATGGCCTGGTGTCCACGTTCGACGCGGTGTACTTCGACGTGATCCCCAACGAGCGGCTGGTCTACAGCTACGAGATGCATATGGGTGAACGCAAGATCTCGGTCTCGCTGGCCACCTTCGAACTGAAGCGGGCGGGGCAGGGTACTCGGCTCGTCATGACCGAGCAGGGTGCGTTTCTCGATGGCTATGACGATGCAGGATCGCGCGAGCATGGCTCCGGACTGCTGCTCGATGCGATCGGGGAATGGCTGAAGGCGATGACGAAGCGCTGAGGCTTCGAGAGGAGAGGTTCCGGCGTCGAACGAGGAGGCGCGACGCCGGAAAAGACTGACCACAAGAACTACGTACTGCTACTGCTACTGCTACTGCTACTGCTACTGCTACTGCTACTGCTACTGCTACTGCTACTGCTACTGCTACTGCTACTGCTACTGCTACTGCTACTGCGTGCTTCTGCTTCTTCTACTGCTCTGCTTCTACTTCTTGCTGCTTCAACTTCAGGCGCTGTGCGCCGGCGGGGCGGATACGCCGGTGCGGTCCAGTCCGGCCAGATTCATGCCGGCCGAGCCATGGGCGCCATCGGTATAGGGGTCGCGTTCACGGATGCCGTGTGCGCCGTCGGTGTACGGGTCGCGCTGACGGATGCCGTGGGCGCCATCGGTGTACGGGTCACGCTTGCCGATGTGCATTTCATAGCCATAACGGTCGGCGGGTACGCCTCGGTCTTGCAGGCCTTGCGGGGGTTGTGCCACGGCCAGCGCGCTGGCGCCGAGAAGAGTCGTTGTGATGGTCGTGGCAATCAGGGCTTTCAACATTTTCTTGTGCTGGTGAACTTCAACTGAAGGTGGACGACGCGTCGGGCAGGATGGATGGGGGTGTTGTCGAGACGCGCCGTCCGGTACGCCTTGTGAGCGGTGCCGTACTTGGGGGGAGGTGCGGCACGGGATGAAGTGTAGTGAGTCATAAGTATTCCGGTGATGATTTAAAAATCTCCGGATCAGTCGTTTTTTTCATGAGTTTGCATCGTGAGGCGAAGCACCACGAGCGCGCTCAGTACAGCCGCCATCTGCTGGTTATCGCCACGCGCCGCCATGACCTGTCCGATCGAGGTATCGAGCCACTGCCGCAGTGGCATCGGCACGGGTACCACATGCCCGGCGCGAGCGCGCGCCCGGAAGTGGCGTGCCACGATGCTCAACACCCGCCTGATGGGTTTGCGCGCCGCTGGCGGCAATGACGGCAGCGCGCGCTGCAGCGCCAGCGTGCAGTAGCCGATCTGCAACTCCGTAAACCCATCGGATGCCAGCCGCCCCCGGCTGGCGCCCAGGCGTGGCATCAACTGGCCCAGCCGGTCGAGCATCCGGGCGCCAAGCTGCGTATGGATGTCCGCAGCCCGCCACGTGGCGGCGTGCGCCAGGTCCTGCCAGCTCGCGCGCAGCAGCCGGTGCGCGGCCACATGGGCGCCGAAAGGCCGCGCCAGCATCGCCCAGACCGGCGCGAACAGCATGGCCGCCGCATTGGCCAGGCTCGTATTGAAGATGCCGAGGAAATTTGTGTCGTAGACGCTCTGCACGTTGGCGAACGACGCGGTATTCACTGATAGCAGCATCGCGATCAGATTGAATCCTGGCCTCTGGATCAACATGCCAATGCCAAGGTAGGGCACGGACAACATCCCCACCAGGGTCTCGAACGTCTGCGCGTGCGGAATCACCATGAACAGGTAGAACGATGCAATCAGCAGGCACGCGGCGCTCCAGCGCAGGAACATGCGCGCCACCGGACGGGGCTCGTCGATGGTCGCGAAAAAGCAGCTTGCGATCGATGCCACGGCTACGGGGCCGCCGCCATCCTCCCAGCCCGAAAAGATCCAGAGCAGCCCGACGCAGAACACCGCCAGTCCGGCCGACACCGCGCCGAACAGCAACATGGCGTGGTCGTGATACGCGGCCGCCTCGTCCGCGGCCTGCTCGGCGCCTGCCGGTTCCTCGGGAGGCAGGTCGGGCGGGTGGTCGCTGATGCCGTGCTGCAGCCTCTCGCAGGTCCGCATCAGCCGGTTGAACTGCGCCTGCAGATGGGTGGCGGTACGGGTCAGGGCTTCGCGCTCGCTGCCTTCGGGCGTCGTGCGCAGCGCATGCAGCACGCTTTCCAGCGCCGACAGGATCGGCATCAACCCCGACATCCGCGCACGGAGCGCGCGGGCATGGTGCAGCGTCTGCTGGCTGTCGGTATCGAACGAAAGCTGCGCGATCAACTGGTCGAGCGCCAGCATATCGGCGGCCAGGCGGTGACGGCTGGCATCGGCACGGGGGCTGGCATTGACGATATCGTTGGCCCATGCGGCCGCGTCGTGCAGCCAGATGCGGATGCGGTCTCGCAGCGCTGGCGCCACTTTCGCGGGAAAGACGATCGACCCGACCAGCCCCGCGCAGACGATCCCGATCACGATCTCCTCGATCCGGGCCACCGCGATGTCGAAAATGTCGCCCGGGTGCATCACCGCCGGCAGCGCGACGATCGGCAGCGTGTAGGCGGCCAGCAGGAACACGTAGCTGCGCGGTGACCGTTGCAGCAGCGACAGGTAGACCAGCACCATGATCCAGAGGGAGATCGCGCCCATCAGCACGATCGGCATATTGACCAGTTGCGGCACCGTCGCCACTGCCGCGGTCGCGCCCAGCACGGTACCGGCCACGCGATAGGCGGCCTTCGAGCGCGTCGCGCCCGTCAGCGGATGGGAGACAAAATAGACCGTGGCCATGGCCCAGTAGGGGCGCGGCAGGCCGAAATACAGTGCGATGTAGAGCGCCAGCATCGCGGCAGCGAATGCCTTCAGCGAAAACAGCCACTGTCGGGCATTCGGCCAGCTAGCCATGATTTGTGTGGGGCCGGTGCGACCGGACCTCGGTGGGGGCGTAGGTGCGGAAGTGTAACGGCCCTGCGAACATTCCAAACATGATTTAAAATTCCGGTCTGTAGTCGGAATTTTCATGGGAACGGATCATGCCGATCGACATTCGTGCGCTGCGTTACTTCGTGGAGACCGCGCGCCTGAGAAGCTTCACGCAGGCCGCATCTTCGCTCTTCGTCACGCAATCGACCATCAGCAAGATGGTCAAGCAGCTCGAGGACGAAGTGGGGCAGCCACTGCTGATTCGCGAGGGCAAGACCGTGCGGCTGACCGACGTTGGCAAGGTGGTCTATGACCGTGGCCAGGAAGCGCTCGGCGTGGTGCATCGGCTGACGCTCGAGGTGGCGGATCTTTCGTCACTTGGGCGCGGCCAGTTGACGGTCGGCGTACCGCCAATGGTCAATCTGTTCTTTTCCCCGGCCGTCAGCGCGTTTCGACGACGATATCCCAATCTGCAACTGAATCTCTCCGAGCATGGCGGGCAGATCGTGGAGCAGCAGGTGGCGCATGGCGAACTCGAAGTCGGGGCCACGGTGCTGCCCGGAGACAGCGGGCTCAATCTGGAGACGCGCCAGTTCGCCAAGTACCCGATCTGGGCGGTGGGCCCGCATCGCGCGGCCTGGGCAAGTGGCCGCACGGTCACGTTGGCGGCGCTGCGCGACGAACCGCTGGTCATGCTGACCGACGAGTTCTCGCTGACCCGGATGCTGCGGCAGGCATTCGCCGATGCACGCTTCGAGCCCCATGTGGTGGCGCAGAGTGGGCACTGGGACTTCCTGGCATCCATGGCTGCGGCGGGGCTCGGCACGACCTTTCTGCCTGAACCGTTGCTCTCGCGCCTGGAGTCCCGCGACAAGCTTGCCGTCGCCCGGCTGACCGAGCCGACCGTGGACTGGGCACTGGCCCATATCTGGTCCCCGGGGCGCTACCTGTCGCACGCCGCGCGGGCGTGGCTGGAGGTTTGCGAAGAGGTGATGGGGTAAGGGGGAGAAGGCAGCGGGTCCGCTCAACGCGCCCGCAGCGCATCCACGATATTCAGCCGCGACGCCCTGAGCGCCGGCAGGAAGCCGCCGATCAGGCCCATCGTCATCGAGAACAGCAGTGTCTTGATCACGATCCCGGGTGTCAGCACGAAGCGGAACGACAGATCGGCGAAGGTCTGGAAGTTCGTGGTCGAGAACGACGCGAATTGCATCAGCGAGGCGCAGAGCAGACCGGCGACCCCACCAACCAGACCGAGCAGCACGGCCTCGATCAGGAAGGCCGCGAGCACGTTGATGCGCTGGAAGCCCAACGCGCGCAGGGTGCCGATCTCGCCGACGCGGTTGGCCACCGACGCATACATCGTAATCATCGCGCCGATCATCGCGGCGACCGAGAAGATCGTGGTCAGCGTCAGCCCCAGGATGTTGATGAACGCCGATAGCGCCTTCGACTGGTCGCTGTAGAACTGCTGCTCGCGCTTGGCTTCATTGGCCAGGCGCGGGTCGACGTCGATATCGGCGCGGAAACGGTCGAACGCGTCGGAGTCGGCCAGCCGGACCGCCATAGATGAATAGCTCGTGCGCCGGAACGACTGCATCAACTGGTCCACATCGCCCCATATCTCGGAATCGAACCCGCTGCCGCCAGCGTCGAAGTGGCCAACCACGGTCCAGTCCCGCTGGGCAAATCGCAGATGGTCGCCGATGCTGACGTTGTCATAACCCTTGGCGATGCTGCTCCCGACAATGATTTCCGATGAACCCGGCTTGAACATGCGTCCCCGGGTCAGCCTGACCTGCGGCCGCATCTCCACCCCCAGCGGGGTAATGCCGCGAATCACCACATTGGAAGGCGTGGTGTAGCCGGTCTTGGTCAGCGAGATCAGCACCACGGCCTCGCGTGACGACATCGGCCTGCCTTCCGGGGTCAACGCCACGGCCGAATGCATCTCCATGGCCGCCGCCTGATCGCGCGATATCGCGCTCTGGATCTCGGTTTCGGCACCCTTGCGAATCAGCACGACGTTGTCACGTTCGCCAGTCGTCACCAGCGTCCGCTTGAGGCCGGCGTCGAGCATCAACATGGTCGCGAATACGAACACGACCAGCGCCAGCCCGCCTGCGGTCAGCGTGGTGGTCAGGCGCCGTGCCCAGACGTTGCGTGCGATGTAGTGGAGCGGGATGACCATCCGAATTACCCGATGGCCCGCAGGCCCTCGACGATGCGCACGCGCGCCGCCTGCACCGCGGGGACGATGGCGGCCGCCAGGCCGACCACCAGTGCGCACGCGGCCTGCATGGCCATGGTGTCGTGTGACACGGTGAAGACCGGAAATACGCCGCCCACGGCCTGCTTGAAGAATCGCGCCGCTGGTGGTGTCAGCAGCATCCCCAGCCCGCCACCAAAAGCGCTGATGATCAGCGACTCGCCAAATACCAGCATCGACAGAAAGCCCGGCCCAAAGCCGAGCGCCTTGAGTGTGGCGTATTCGGTGATCCGTTCGCGCGCGCTCATCGCCATGGCATTGGCCATCACCGCCATGACGATCACGATCACCACGTAGGACACCACCCGGATCGCGGCGATGATCTGGTTCGACATCGCCACAAAGCCAAGCTGGAAGGCCTGCTCGGTTTCGGTCAGTGTCTCCGCCAGGGAGTTCTTGAATACGTTGTCCACGGTGCGCGAGATGGCCGCCGCGTTGTCCGGATTGTCGACGCCGATCACGTAAACACCCACCTGGTCAGCCTGGCGGGCGGTCTTCTTGCGTACGGTCTCGTTCAGGTAGTCCCAGTGGAACACCATCTGGCGCGTGATCGTGCTTTCGTCGCGGCCTTCCATGATGCCGCGCACGACGAAGTCCCAGGTGCCGGGGTAGATCGTGCCCTTGATCGGAATGACGTCGCCGATCTTGAAGCCATACTGGTCGGCCAACTGCCGGCCGATCAGCGCGCCCCGGCGGTCGCGCTCGTAATCGGCGCGTTGGGTAGGCGGCACGATGAATTCGGGGTAAAGATCGAGGTAGTTGTCGGAAACGGCGAACTGCGCGAAGAAGTTCTTCGGGTCGCGATAGACCCCGCCAAACCAGTTGGACCGCGCCACCATGGTCACGCCGTCCACGCCCTTGATGCGGTTCTCATAGCTCAGCGGCAGGGTGAAGGTCAGCGAGATCGCGTTGCGCGTCACCAGTCGGGCATTCGATGCGGCCGACGCGCCTGCATACCACGCATCGACCACGGTTTGCAGCAGCCCGTACGCCAGTACGGCGATCACCAGGCCGAGCACGGTCAGCGCCGTGCGCAGCTTGTGGCGCATGGCATTGCGGGTGATCAGCTTGGCCAGGTACATGATCAGCGCGATGCCGTGGTGGCGACGCTGTTGGTCAGCTCGCCTTTTTCCAGATGGACGAGCGATTTGGCTGCCTCGGCGGCATGGGCATCGTGCGTGACCATGATGATGGTCTTGCCGACGTCAGCATTGAGCCGCTGGAGCATCGTCAGGATCTCGGTGGCCGAGGTGCGGTCGAGGTCGCCGGTGGGTTCGTCCGCGACGATCAGCGTCGGGTCGGTGATCAGCGCCCGCGCGATTGCCACGCGTTGCTGCTGGCCGCCGGATAGCTCGGAGGGGTAGTGATCCATCCGGTCGGCCAGATTGACCATGCGCAGCACCAGTTCCACACGCTCGCGCCGTTCGGCGCGCGACAGCCGGGTCAGCATCAGCGGCAGTTCCACGTTCTCGAACGCAGTCAGCACCGGCATCAGGTTATAGAACTGGAAGATGAAGCCGACATGAGCCGCCCGCCAGTCGGCCAGCGCGGACTCGGGCAGGTCGGAGATATCGACGCCGCCCACGATCAGCTCGCCGCTGTCGGGCCGGTCGATGCCGGCGATCAGGTTCAGCAGCGTGCTCTTGCCGGAACCGGACGGCCCCATCAGCGCGATAAAGTCGCCCTCGGCAATATCTAGCGAGATATCGGACAGCACCGGCACGGTCTGAGCGCCGCGCTGATACGACTTGGCCAGATGGCGGATCGAAACAAGGGGAGCGGCGGACATGATGGCGGTCACTTCCTTCCGGTCACTTCTTCGCCACGGAGATCTTGCTGCCGTCGCCCAGCTTCTCGGACGGCGCCAGCACCACCACATCGCCCGGCTTCACGCCCTGAACGGACAGCAGTTCGCCGATCTTGGCGCCGCGCGTCACGGGCACCTGTTTTGCCCTGCCGTCCTGCACCAGGAACACCACGGGCTTGCCGTCGCGCTCGACCACAGCCGATGGCTGGATGGCCGTCTGGGGCTTGTTTTCGGCGGGTGCCACCGGCTTGGAAAGGAAGGCGATCTTGGCGCTCATGTCCGGCAGCACGCGCGGGTCGCGATCGACGAAGCGGATCTTGACCAGCACGGTCGCCTTTGACCGATCAACGGTCGGGACAATGCGCGACACGCGGCCCTCCTGGCGCAGGTTCGGCAGGGCATCGAGCAGAACCTCGCAGGGCTGCTCGACCGTGATCTTCGCGATATTGGATTCCGCTACGTCCGCTTCGACTTCGAGCGTGGACATGTCGGCGATGGTCACGATCGCGCCCTTGGTGTCGGCGGCCGCCGAGAACGGGGTAATGTTGTCGCCGACGTTGGCGTGCTTGATCAGCACCACGCCGTCGAACGGCGCGCGGACCACGGTCTGCTCCACCGCCACTTCGGCGGCGCGGGCATTGGCCTTGGCCGAGGTGATCGACGCCTCCGAATTGCTGATCGACGCGCGCGCCTTGTTGTAGCGCGCCAGATCGGAATCGTATTGCTGTTGGGAAATCGCAGCCGGCGCAAGCAGTTCCTTCGAGCGGCGCAGATTGACATCGGCGTCACGCAGTTCGGCCTGTTGCAATGCCAGATTGGCTTCGGCTACCTGGACCTGGGCGCGCGCCTGCGCGGCGGACGCCTCGACGTCGCGGCTTTCGATCCGCGCGATGATCTCGTCCTTCTTGACGCGGGAGCCTTCCAGCACACCAAGCCACTCCAGCCGGCCCTGCGCCTTGGATGCTACCGCCGCCTTGCGCTGTGGCACCACGTAACCGGTGGCGTTGAGCAGCGTGAAGTTTTGCGACGGGTATGCCGAAGTGACCGTCGCCGTTTCCACGGTCTGGGGCCCGGCCAGCTTCAGGCCGATGCCGGCCAGCACGAGGATCACCACCGCAATGATCGCGTAGCGCAGCCAGGGACGGCGGCGGCGCTGGGCGGGCGCCATGGCGCTACGATCGATTTTCAGCTTGCTCAGGTCTGGATCAGCCAATTTAAGATGCGTCGTGAAAACGGACGAATGCCGAGAAAGGCCCCCAGTATAGCGAGTGGCAGTGGCCGGCAGGCGGCTCGTTACAAGGGGCGCAAAATGGCCGATGACTGGCCCAAATTTAGAGCAGCTTGCCCGGATTCATGATCCCGCTAGGATCGAACACCTGCTTGATGGCACGCATCAGGCGCAATTCGAGCGGGTCCTTGAGCGCCAGGAACGACTCCCGCTTGAGCTGGCCGATGCCGTGCTCGGCGCTGATGCTGCCATCGTAGCGGGCCACCTCTTCCAGCACGTCCTCGCTGACGGCCTTGCCCTCATTGAGCGCCCATTTCGGATCGGCGCCAAGCGGACGGGACAGGTTGTAGTGCAGGTTGCCATCGCCGAAGTGGCCGAAGATAAAGGGCCGGACGCCCGGGTGACGCGCGGCCAGACGGGTTTCCATCGATGCCATGAAGTCCGGAATGGCTTCGATCGGCAGGGATACGTCGTGCTTCAGGTGCAGCCCGTCGGCACGCTGGGCCTCGGAGATTTCCTCGCGCAGGCGCCACAGGCTCTGCAACTGCGCCAGCGAGGCCGAGACGGCGGCATCCAGGCACAGGCCCTGTTCGAGCGCATCGCCGATGACCGATTCGAGCAGGGCGTTGAGCACATCCTCGGGCGCGGTGTCCGCGATCTCGACCAGCACGTAGGCCGGATAACGTTCTGCAAACGGGGCATGAATACCCTCGACATGCGTCAGCACCAGATCCAGGCAGGCGCCGGTAAAGAACTCATAGGCCTGCAACCGTGCGCCGCAGCGCGCGAACAGCAGCGAGAACAGTTCCAGCGCTTGCTTGGGCGATTCCACCGCGGCCAGCACCACGGCGCGGGAATCGGCGCGCGGCAGCAGGCGCAGCGCGGCGGCGGTAATGATGCCGAGCGTGCCTTCCGAGCCGATCAGCAACTGCTTGAGGTCGTATCCGGTGTTGTCCTTGCGCAGCGTGCGCAGGCCGTGAAAGATCTCGCCGTTTGGCAGCACAGCCTCCACGCCGAGCACCAGTTCGCGCGTCATGCCATAGCGCACCACGTTGACGCCGCCAGCGTTGGTGGCCAGGTTGCCACCGATCTGGCAGGAGTCCTCGGCGGCCAGCGACAGCGGGAACAGGCGGTCGGCGTCCTCGGCGGCACGGCGCAGGTTGCCGAGAATGCAGCCGGCCTCGACCACCATCGTGTTGGCGATCGTGTCGATCGAGCGGATCTTGTCCATGCGATCGAGGCTGAGCACGACGTTGGTCTGGTTGCCGTCCGGAGCGGCGCCGCCACACAGGCCGGTATTGCCACCGCGCGGCACCACGGGCACACCAGCCTGCTGGCACAGCGCCAGCGCCTGCGCCACCTGTTCGGTTGTGCGCGGACGGATTACCGCCTGCGCCTGGCCCTTGTAGAGTCCACGCCAGTCGGAGAGCCAGGGTGCCACGTCGTCGGGTGCGGTGGTCACGACGTCGGGGCCCAGGGATTCGGTCAGGCGTTGCGCGAAGTTCGTATCGGACATGATCTGCGGTCGGGAAAAGGCGGAGATAAGTAGAAGTTAAGCGGGCATCGGGCGAAATCGTCAGCGAGGCTGGCGCATGGGCAGGCCAAGCCGGGCGGCGGCGTTGCGCAGGTGCGCGGCGGCGTGCAGGCGGGCCTGCGCGGCATCGCGGGCGCGGATCGCATCGAAGATCGCCACGTGCTCGGCATGGACCTGCTCGGGCAGGCCCGGCTGCCGGCTGGAATTCAGGCGCGCGGTGCGCACTGCCTGATGCAGTTGCAGCGTCATGTACTGCAGTAGCTGCAGGTAGTACTTGTTGTGCGTGGCCGTGGCGATGGCGATATGGAACTGGATATCGGGTTCCACGCCGTGATCGGCATCATCAAGCTGGGCCGCCAGCGCGTCGAGCAGGGCGCCCATGCGGGCAATGTCCTGCTCCGTCCGGTGCAACGCGGCCATGGCGGCAGCGGCGCTTTCCAGATCAAGACGCAGCTCGAAGATATCGGCCAGATCGGTGCTGTCGGCGCCGCCGCTCAGACGGAAACCGCTGTCACTGACACGGGAACGCACAGTGCTGCCCAGACCCTGGCGGCTTTCGACCATCCCAAGCGACCGTAGATGCTCGGTCACCTCGCGAATCACGGCGGCGCTGACACCGTAGCGCTCGGCCAGTTGCTTGCCGGTCGGCAGCCGGGCGCCAACGGGAAACGTGCCGTCGGCAATCTCGCCACGCAATTGCTGGATGACGCGCTCGGTCAGGGTGATGGGTCGGGTCTGCATGGGACGACACCTTACCCTTTTCTGGTTATATGAAAACCTAGGGTAAATACTTAAACGCTCAGGTGTCGAGCGGGCTGGGCCAACTGCCCCAACTGCCCCAACGCTACTTTTTCAACCGATACGCCAACTGCGGCCGCGTGATCCCCAGCATTCGCGCCGCCGACGACAGGTTGCCACGCGTCGTCGTCATCGCCAGTTGCATCAGCTTGGCCTCGATTTGCGGCAGAGACACCTGCTGGTTGAGCAGTTTTTCGATCAGCGCGTCGGCGTCCTGGCTGGGCTCCTCGCTGCCGGCAGCCTGCTGGCTCGCGAACAGATGAGCGACGTCGATCATCCCGGTGGCAGGCGCCAGCAAGACGCCACGCTCGATCATGTTTTCGAGTTCGCGGATATTACCGGGCCACGGGTATTGCACCAGCGCATCGCGCGCCCGCGTGGTCAGGCCGCGCACCTGCTTCTGATACAGCGCGTTGAAGCGCTGGATGAATGACTGGGCGAGCTCGGGGATGTCTTCCCTGCGCTCGCGCAGGGCGGGGATCGAGATTGGATAGGTGCTGATCCGGTAGAACAGGTCAGCACGAAACTGGCCGTGCTTGATCGCCTGCGCCAGATTGACGTTGGTGGCGGCGATCAGGCGGACGTTGACCTTGCGCGCCTCCACGCCACCGAGCCGTTCCACTTCGTTGTTCTGCAGCACGCGCAGCAGTTTGACCTGCGCGGCCGGCGGCAGGTCGCCGATTTCGTCGAGGAACAGGGTGCCGCCATGCGCGCGTTCAAAGCGGCCGGGGCGCGACTGCTGGGCGCCCGTGTAGGCGCCTTTTTCCACGCCGAACAACTCGGATTCGATCAACTCGTGCGGGATCGCCGCGCAGTTGACCGCGACGAACGGCTGCTCGCCGCGCGGGCCGTGATCGTGCAGCCAGCGCGCGAACATTTCCTTGCCGGCACCGGTCTCGCCCGTCAGCAGCACGGTGATATGGCTGTCTGCCGCGGCGGACAGCAGGTTGAAGGCTTCACGGAACGCCGGCGACTGGCCGATCAGGTTGCCCTGGTTCGCGCCACACAGTGTTTCGCGCAGTGTGCTGACTTCCTGCTGCAGGGTGAGCAGGTCACTGATGACGGAGTCGGGTTCGAAGTACTTCAGGTACTCGGGATCGTTCCACGTCTCGGCCGGCTTGCCGACGATGCGGCAGAGGCTGTCGCCGCGCCGCTCGCATTCGGTCTCCTTGTAGATGACCAGTCGGTCCATGAACGTGCTGCTGTAGCCCGATGCGTAGCCAAGCTGCACCCAGCAGCCAGACTCCTCGCGGGGCAGGGACTCCATCACGGGCGCTTCGCCCTCCCAGGAGTCCTGCCAGAGAAACTCGCCATAGAAGTGGCCGGTGTCCCGGTCGATCTCCAGGCGAACCGGGTCCACGCGCGTGACGCCTTCGAGCATGTGAAGCTGCGGCCCCCACAGGAAGGCATCGTTGGGCGAACTGGCCAGTTCTTCACTGCGCTCGCGCTTGACCATCTCGGCATCGCGCATGCCTTGCGCGTAGCCCATGCGGATCAGCAGCCCCTTGCCGCGTTCGACGCCGAGCGTATCGAGGATTTCCTTGCGCAGGTAGCTCAGCGCCTCGGTGTGCATCAGCACCATGCGCGACTGGCCAAGGCGAATCTGCGCGGCCTTGGCGTCGATGGTCAGTAGCGAAGCCAGCTCGAACGGCGGCTGCGCGGGGGGTGTTGTCATCCTTGTCACTCCAGATTCCGGCGGGCTTTCGAGCCTCGTTTTTGCGTAGCCTAGCACGGCATCCGGCGTTGCCGGAGCCCGGAAATCCCGCATCTGGAGCGCGTGCTGCGGCGCAGCGCGAGACGATTTGATCATTTGATCAAATCCGCCTGAATCACCTCATCAAATCATCAAGCGGGTTGGCCGGCCAGAATGCGGCCGATTGACCGGGAGCCCTTGCGCCACAACGGTCTGCATCGCCTGGCACGCCATTCGCTATAGCTCTCCCACCTGAAATCACGAGACAACGCACACGCACCGCGATGTGCGGCGCACCAGGAGCGAGACATGACATATCCCCCTCAGGCACTTCAAGGTCACTGGCATCACCATGCCCCGCGCTACGTGCGCGTGACCGGGCGCAGCGAGCGCTGGGTGGAGTTCGAGTTTTCGATCGGCGATCCACAGATCTACGTGGAACTGGTCATGCCGCCCGAGCAGTTCCAGTCGTTCTGCGCCGAGCAGCGGGCCGAGCTGCTGCAGTAATACCCAAAAACGCCCCCACTCGACATCCGAGGAGACAACCACCATGCAAATCGATATCCGGACCGACGCCAGCGTCACTCCGATCCGGCAGACCTTCGCGCATATCGCGCGCCGGCTCGGCGCCGACAAGCCGGCCACGCGCTATCAGGAGGCGATGTACGACCTGCAGCCGGTCACGAGCTTCCACTACCGGCCGCTATGGCAGCCGCAATACGAGCTGTACGACGCCCGGCGCACCCGCGTGGTCATGCAGGACTGGTATGCGCTGAAGGACCCGCGCCAGTACTTCTACGGCGGCTACGTCAATGCGCGCGCCCGTCAGCAGGAGACGATGGAGAAGAACCTTGAGTTCGTGGACAAGCGCGGGCTGCTGAGCCGGTTGCCCGACGATGTGCGCGAGCTGCTCACGCTGGGCGTGGTGCCGCTGCGCCACGTCGAATGGGCGGCCAACATGAACAACGCGTCGATTACCGCCTACGGTTTCGGATCGGCCATCACGCAGGCCGCGATGTATCACACGATGGACCGCCTGGGTATCGCGCAGTACCTGACCCGTATCGGGCTGCTGATCGGCGACAAGGCCGCCGTGGACCAGGCCCGCGCCGCCTGGATGGAAGACATGGCCTGGCAGCCGCTGCGGCACGCGGCGGAGGACCTGCTGGTGCGCGATGACTGGTTCGAGCAGCACGTGGCGCAGAACCTGGTACTCGATGGCCTGATCTATCCGCTGGTCTACCAGCAGTTCGACGCGCGCCTGTCCGCAACCGGGCCCGCGTTTTCGCTCGTGACCGATTTCATGTCCGCCTGGTACGCCGAGACCACGCGCTGGGTCGATGCCACCGTGAAAACGGCCGCACAGGAAAGCCCGGAGAACGCGGCGGTTATCGCTGGGTATGCCTTCGGCTGGCTCGATCGCTTCACGCACGCGCTGCGCCCGCTGGCGCACCGGCTGTTCGGCGAGGATGCCGAGTCCGAACTGGCCAATGCCGTCGAAGCGCTGGGCAAGCGCCTGAGCGGTCTGGGCCTGGCACGTCAATGACGGAGACAACCATGAGCGACGCCATCGTATTTATCGCCCTCCAGACCAACGACGACATGCGCCCGGTGATCGAGGCGATCGAGGCCGACAACCCGCACGCCACCGTCAACCACTACCCGGCGATGGTCAAGATCGACGCGCCGGGGCGGCTAGAGATCCGCCGCGCCAGCGTGGAGGAGCGCATCGGCCGCCCCTGGGACGTGCAGGAGCTGCAGCTTGGCCTGATCTCCCTTGCCGGAAACATCGACGAAACCGAAGACCAGTTCGTACTGGCGTGGCGCTGAGCCAGAACCCCAAGACAGGAGACAAACCATGACAACCGCCACTGCCATCGCCTCCGCCGCCCGCGCGGCGACCCGTCCGAAGCTCTCGCTCAAGGAGAAGTACGCGGTACTGACCCGCGACCTCGGTTGGGAGACCACGTACCAGCCGATGGACAAGGTGTTTCCGCACGACAAGTTCGAAGGCATCGTGATCCATGACTGGGACGGCTGGGAAGACCCGTTCCGCCTGACGATGGATGCGTACTGGAAGTTCCAGTCCGAGAAGGAGCGCAAGCTCTACGCGATTATCGACGCGTTCCAGCAGAACAATGGCCAGCTCAACGTGACCGACGCACGCTACGTCAACGCGTTGAAGCTGTTCCTGACCGGGGTGTCGCCGCTGGAGTACGCGGCGCACCGTGGCTTCGCCATGGCGGGCCGCAATCTGCGCGGCGTGGGCGCGCGCGTGGCGTGCCAGATGCAATCGATCGACGAACTGCGGCACTGCCAGACCCAGATCCACACGATCAGCCACTACAACAAGTTCTTCAACGGGTTTGCCGACTGGCGCCATCTGCACGACCGGCTCTGGTACCTGTCCGTGCCGAAGTCGTATTTCGAGGATGCGATGACCGCCGGGCCGTTCGAGTTCATCACGGCGATCTCGTTCTCGTTCGAATACGTGCTGACCAACCTGCTGTTCATGCCGTTCATGTCCGGTGCCGCCTACAACGGGGACATGGCCACGGTGACGTTCGGCTTCTCGGCGCAGTCCGACGAGTCGCGCCACATGACGCTGGGCCTGGAAGTGGTCAAGTTCATGCTCGAGCAGGACCCCGCCAACCGGCCGATCATCCAGAAGTGGATCGACAAGTGGTTCTGGCGCGGCTACCGGCTGCTGACGCTGGTGGCGATGATGATGGACTACATGTGCCCCAAGCGCGTGATGAGCTGGAAAGAGGCGTGGGAGATCTACTTCGAGCAGAACGGCGGGGCGCTGTTTGCCGATCTGGCGCGCTATGGCATCCGGATGCCCAAGTATCACGAGCAGGCCGCCAAGGAAAAGGATCACCTGTCGCACATCGCATGGTCGATCTTCTACAACTTCAACCACGCCGCGGCCATCCACACGTGGGTGCCCGAGCCGCACGAAATGGACTGGCTGGCGCAGAAGTATCCCGACAGCTTCGACACGCATTACCGGCCGCGCTTTGACTACTGGAAGCAGCAACAGGAGGCCGGCCAGCGCTGGACCAACCCGGGCCTGCCGATGCTGTGCCAGGTGTGCCAGATCCCGATGGCCTTCACCGAGCCCGACGACCCGACGCAGATTTGCTATCGCCATGCGGAGCACAACGGCGAGCACTACCACTTCTGCTCGGATGGCTGCCGCGACATATTCCAGGGCGAGCCCGAGAAGTACGTGCAGGCATGGCTGCCAGTGCATCAGATCTTCCAGGGCAACTGCGGCGGACCAACGCTGCCCGAGGTGCTCGACTGGTACCACCTGAAGCCCGAGGATCGCGGCGACTACGCCGATTCGCCCGACCGCGCGAACTGGGAGCGCTGGACCGGGCAAGGCAACAACCGTTCGTGAACAAGGAGACCAGATCATGCCAGTCATCGCATTGGAACCGGGCTACACCGGCGAGGTCCGCGACCGGATCGAAAACTTCCACGGCAACCAGCTTGTGTACTTCGGATGGGACCAGCACCGGCTGTTCTGCAGCCCGTTCACGCTGCCGTTGCCGCCCGACATGCCGTTCGGCGCGTTGGTCTCCGACGTCATCGCGCCGCTGCTGGGCGCCCACCCGGAAGGCGCCCGGATCGAGTGGGCGCAGGTGCAGTGGTTGCGCGGCGATACGCCATTCACGCCGGATGCGGCCGCAAGCCTGGTCGACAACGGGCTTGGCCACAAGTCGCTGCTGCGCCTGCGTACCCCCGGCCTGCCGGGCATCGCCGGCTCGGCCAACTGAACTTGCTGCAGGAGGTTGCCATGACCTATCAGCTCACCATCGAACCGCTCGGCCAGACCATCGACATCGCCGAAGGACAGACCGTGCTTGACGCCTGCCTGCGCGCCGGCGTGTGGCTGCCCCATGCCTGCGGGCATGGTCTGTGCGGGACCTGCAAGGTGCAGACGGTGGACGGCGAGATCGAACACGGCGAAGCATCGCCGTTCGCGCTGATGGACTTCGAGCGCGAGGAGGCCAAGTGTCTGGCCTGCTGCGCCACGCCGATGTCCGACCTGACGATCGAGGCCGACATCGATCCCGAGCCCGACGCGCAGTTCCTGCCGCTGATGGACTTCACCGCCGAAGTCACGCGCATTGAAGCGTTGACGCCCACCATCAAGGGCGTGTTTCTGCGTGTGGAGGGTGTGGAAGGGGGCGCTGCGCTGCGCTTCCAGCCGGGCCAGTACGTCAACGTATGGATCGGCAAGGAAGCCACGCCGCGCGCGTTCTCGATCGCGTCGGCGCCATCGGCGGACGAGATCGAACTGAATATCCGGCTGGTGCCGGGCGGTAGCGCCACGACCTACGTGCACGAGCAACTTGCCGTGGGCGAGCGCCTGCAGCTATCGGGGCCGCTCGGGCGCTTCTTCGTACGCAAGAGCGATCCGCGCCCGCTGGTTTTCATGGCGGGCGGGTCGGGATTGTCGAGCCCGCGTTCGATGATCCTCGACCTGCTGGAGTCCGGCGACCAGCGCCAGATCGTGCTCGTGCATGGCGCACGGACCGCTGACGAACTGTATTACCGCGAGGCCTTCGAAGCGCTGGCCACCCAGCACGACAATTTCACCTATGTGCCCGTGCTGTCAGCCGAGGCGCAAGGCAGTACATGGGCCGGCGAGCGCGGCTACGTGCACGAGGCCGCCGGGAGTCATTTCGGCTACGACTTCCGTGGCTGGCGGGCCTATCTGTGCGGGCCACCGCCGATGATCGAGTCTTGCATCGCCGCCCTGATGCAGGGGCGCTTGTTCGAGAAAGACATCTTCACCGAGAAGTTCCTGTCGGCGGCAGACGCCAGCCAGGCCACCCGCAGTCCGCTGTTCCGCTCACTCTGAAGTATTTCCACCACAAAGGAGACAACCATGGACAAGATCCAGATCGACACCGTACTGAACCGCATCGAGGAAGCCACCGGCCAGCACGCCAACCCACGCATCGCGGCCATCGTGCATCGGATGGTGCGCGACCTGTTCCACATGATCGAGGACCTGGATATCCAGCCCGAGGAATTCTGGTCCGGCCTCAATTTTCTGGCCGAAGCCGGCCGCTCGGGCGAACTGGGCCTGATCGCGCCGGGGCTCGGGTTCGATCACTTTCTGGACCTGCGCATGGACGAGGCCGAAAGCCAGGCAGGCATTGCCGGTGGCACGCCGCGCACGATCGAAGGTCCGCTCTACGTGGCAGGCGCGCCGGTGGCGCAGGGCGAGGCGCGCCTGGACGACGGTACGGGCGAGGGCGAAGTGCTGGTGATGGAAGGGCAGGTCAAGGATGGCGCGGGGCAGCCGCTGGCCAATGCCGTGGTCGAGGTCTGGCACGCCAACGCACTCGGCAACTACTCGTACTTCGACCCGACGCAGAGCGCGTTCAATCTGCGTCGCAGTATCGTGACCGATGGCGAGGGCCGCTACCGCTTCCGCAGCATCATGCCGGTGGGCTACAGCGTGCCGCCGAATGGGGCAACGGACCGTCTGCTCAAGCAGCTCAACCGCCATGGCACCCGCCCGGCGCATATCCATTTCTTCATTTCGGCGCCGGGCCATCGCAAGCTGACCACGCAGATCAACATCGATGGCGATCCGTACCTGTGGGATGACTTCGCTTTTGCCACGCGTGAAGGGTTGGTACCGCCGATCACGCGCGTGAGCGATGCGGCGGCAATGGCCGCGCTTGGCGTGGACAAGCCGTTTGCGTCGATCCGCTTCGACTTCACGCTTCACGCGGACCAGGCAGATGCTCCGCAGGCCGAGGTGGCGCGACAGCGGGCATCGGTGGCGGCCTGAGCGTCGTCGTCTGGAGAGGGTCGCCCTGGATACCCGGGTTTCGGGGCGGCCCTCGCCGCGCTCTGGCTTTAGCGTTGCAGGACCAGATTGGTCCAATGCACGTCGGTGCGATCCATCAGGCCGCTGCGCTGGCTGCAATGCGCGCTGCGCAGGCCGTATGGCTCCGCCAGCGCGATGGTCTCGGCGGCCGATACGTCGAACATGCGCCGGCCGGCGGGCACCGGGCCGTGTCGCAGGGACAGGAACACCAGGCCGTGGCCGGCCAGCAGCGCGTCGACGGCACCCATTGCCTGGGCGCGTTCGTCGGCATCGAGGTGCATCCACACGGCGGTCAGCATGATCACGTCAAAGCGCGTCGGCCGTTCGCGCAGCCTGGCCAGCGCGGGCAGGGTGTCGTCAAGCCAGTCGATATCCACATCCGCGTGCAGCTTGCGGCCAGCCTCGCGTAGTTCTGCGGTCGGTTCCACCGCCACGACGTGATGGCCGCGCCGTGCCAGGGCGGCGGCATCGCGCCCGGTGCCCGCGCCGACATCGACAATGCGGGCCGGCGGCGCCGGCAATAGGTGGAGCACGTCGCGATGGACATCCTCGAACGTGATGCTTTCGTACTGGACGACGAGGGTGCTGGCCTGTTCGCCATAACCGGCCGTGCTTGTCTTGGGCATGGTCAGAGTTTTCCTTCAAGCGACTTCCGTTCGCGCCACATCTCCTGCACGAACGGGTCGGTGATGCCGTACAGGCCGTGCCCTTTGCGCATGATCAGGTTGCTTGCCATCAGTTCGTTGACCACCGGCTGTGCTTCCTCGACCTTCACTTCCCGGCCTATGGCCAAGGAGTACGCCGCGGCCGCGTCGGCCGAGAACAAACCCCGTGCGTCGCCTTGCGTGGTGGCAATGCGGTCGAAGATCGCGGTTGCCAGGCCGCCAAGCTGTTCGAGCTTCATCAGTTCCACATCGGCAGCCGCCGAACGCAGCGTGTTGGCGATGGTCGGCAGGTGCTCGTCGGGATTGCTGCCCTCGGGCAGGTGGAAATGCAATTGCCGCAGCGCCCGGATCATCTCCTCGGGCCGATGGCCAAGCGCCTGGAACGCCTTGATGGCGACGTCGGGCGAGGGCAGGGCGGTAAAGCCCTCTGAGGACAGGCGCGCCAGCAGATAGTCGATATATTCCCGGTCGAGCACCGGGTAAGCGACCGACGTGGCGCCGGCGAAGGCCTGGTTGCGCCGCGCGGTCAGTTCGCCTACCAGAGCGCGATGCGAGCCGGTTCCCACGAACAGGAAATGCCCTGTGGTGTCGGGGCGGGGATTGATGGCATCACGCGCGGCCTTGAGCGCCAGCAACATTTGATTGCCTTCGTCCGAGGTGATGGCGTGCTGCACTTCGTCGACGATCAGCACGACATCGGCGCCGGCCTGATCGACGACTTCTTTCAGTGCCTGGGCCAGCGTCGCGCCGCCAGCCTCGCCGAGGGTGTCGAGCTTGAAGCTGAACTTGAAGCCGAAGGCGGCGATGTCGGCGCTGGCCAGACGCTTGAGCTTGCGAAGGATCGTGGAAGACGGGGACTCCAGCTCGGTCAGTGTTTTCCTGACGGCTTCCAGGATCAGCCGGGCGGGGCTGCGCTGCGTGTCGCTCCACAGGTCCACATAGATCACGATTGCGCCAAGGTCTTCGAGCGCGGGAATCAGGTCGTTGATTAAAAACGTGGTCTTGCCCGTGCGGCGCAGGCCGGAAAGGAAGAGGCCCGAGCGCAGGCCCTCGTCCAGTACCCCGGGTTGCAGAAGTTGCCTGGCCATCTGTTTGGCGAGTTCCGGCCGTTGGTAAATGTTGCTCATCGGGCGCTTGATGTGAATTAGCGTGAATTATTCAGATGGAATAATTATACGGATTTCATAAACCACAGTAAAAGTCGGCAGGCCGGCGTGCAAAAGCGATGGAAAGTGGCATGATTGCCACTTTCTCTGTCACGCCAATGTATCGGCATGGAGCGCCTCCCATGGTACTTTCGCCAGCCATTCCCATTCTCCGGATCTTCTCGGTCGAGAAAGCCAGGGAGTTCTACCTCGACTTCCTTGGCTTCCAGGTCGACTGGGAGCACCGCTTCGAGCCGGACCTTCCGCTTTACATGCAGGTCAGGCGCTCCGGGCTGACACTGCACCTGAGCGAGCATCATGGTGATGCCACGCCCGGGTCCGCTGTATTCATTCCGGTGGAGGACATCGACGCGCTGCAGCGCGAACTGATCGCCAAACAGTACGGATACGCGCGGCCCGGCGTAGAGGCAGTGGGCTGGGGCCGCGAAATGCAGGTGGCCGACCCGTTCGGCAACCGCCTGCGGTTCTGCGAGTTCGCCAAGGATTAAGACCGGGATCGGGCCAAGGATCAGGCCAAGGACTAGGCCAGGGACTAGGCCACAGCCGCGCCGACGGCTGCCGGCTCTGGAGGCGTGTCGGACATCTTCACTTCGTTAAGTGTCCCGCTCGCCTTGGCGATGGCCCGCGACAGCCGTGCCACTTCATTGAGCTGTTCGATCATGTCGTTGGCAAGCCGGAAGTTGATCGCGTCCACGGCGCTCCGCAATGGCAGGGCGCTCATGATGGCCTGCCGCGCGACACCGGCCTGCGCTTCGATTTCCGGCTTGGCATTGACGATGCGCGTGGCGACTTCGGTGTCCGGATGCGCGATCGTCTCCACAGCCAGCGCCAGGTATTCGGACACCATCGCCGCGAAGCCCGCCGACTCCGGATTGCGTAGCGATGCGGCATCCGCGCCATGCGACAGCCGTCGTTGGCTCAGGGCCAGCATGCTGGTGGTGGCAACCTCCCGAATGGCGTCGAGGCACGTGGCGATCCGCGCCAGATCCACAAGCTGATGGCCTTCATCATCGTTGTGAACCGCGTCCGACAGGTGTCCGATATAGGTCAGGATGGCCGTGCTCAGCGAATCGGCAGCTTTGTCCTGGTCGGTCAGCGTGACGAGCTCCTGCGAATCGCCTTCCACGACCAGCGCGGCACTATGTTCGACCAGTTCCTGGACCTGCTTGCCCAGCGATACCAGTTCAAGCTGCACACGGGGGATGGCCAGCGCAGGCATCCCGGCCAGCGTGTCGTCCAGGAATCGTGGCAGGCCAGGGTCCTGCCAGCCTTCGCGCGCCGGTGGCGCCAGCCGTTGGGCGAGCTTGCCGATGGGTCCGGTGAACCAGATCAGCACGGCGGTGCTCAACACGCTAAATACGGTATGGGCGTTGGCGGCCTGTCGCGGGGTTTCGGCGGCCAGACGGGCGGCGCCGGTCAACTCCGGCGAGGACGGAGAGATTTCGCGGATGAAGTCTGCGAACTGCGGAATGATGAAGACGAGGAACAGCACGCCGAGCACGTTGAACAGCAGATGGACGATGCCCACCTGGGCCGCCTCGGCCGACTTGCCGATCGACGCGAGCAGCGCCGTGCCGCAAGTGCCCACGTTGGCGCCCAGTATCAGCGCAATGCCCGATTCGAGCGGAATCAGTCCCTGGCTACCCAGCGCAATGACGATAGCCAGCGTGGCCGCCGAGCTTTGCACGATGGCCGTGAAGACCGCGCCGATCAGGATGCCGATCCACGGGTTGCGCATTTCCTGCATCGCCGTAATGAACGGCTGGAAATTACGCAGTGGGCGCGTGGCATCGCCCATGAATTCAATCCCAAGGAACAGCAGGCCGAGCCCGAGCACCACGCCGCCAAGCTGCTGCAGCAACTCGCGCTTGGCGAAGCCTTGCAGCAGGAAGCCGCCAGCCAGCATGAACGGCGTGATCGCCGAAATGTTGAAAGCGATGATCTGCGCGGTCAGCGTCGAGCCAATATTGGCACCCATGATCACCGGGATCGATTGCTGAAGCGTCATCAGCCCGGCGGAGACAAAGCCCACCAGCAGCACGGTGGTGATCGTCGAGGAATTCAGCAGGGCTGTGATGCCCGCGCCGGCCAGCACGCCGCGAAAGCGGTTGGCGGTCAGGGTGCCCAGCAGCGATTGCAGCCGCGCGCCGGCAATCGCCTTGAGACCACGGGTCATCAGATCCAGGCCAAACAGGAACAGGGCCAGGCCGCCGACGAGCAGGCCAGTGATCTCGATCAGATTCAGGTTCAGACCATTGAGCATGGGCAGCTTCGGGCAATGGGTCGACGCAAGCCAGCGACCGTGCCATTGTACGAGTTTCCTATACCATTTCACGCCATTGATTTTTTTGCCTCCACCATGAAAATTTTCGCGTCCTACCGCCTTCTAACCGTTACCGCCGCCTTGGCGCTTTGCACGGCCAGCGCCCATGCCGCGGGTGACGGCGTGCCCGTTGCGGAGGATCGTCTGGCGCGGCTGGTGGCAGATACTGTCCGACCCGTCATGGCGCAGTACGAGGTACCCGGCATGGCCGTGGCTGTAACAGTCCGCGGCAAGTCCCAGGTCTTCAACTTCGGCCTGGCATCGAAGGCGGACGCCACCCCGGTCACCGAACACACGCTGTTCGAGATCGGTTCGGTCAGCAAGACGTTTACGGCAACGCTGGCTTCGTACGCGGCGCAGCGTGGCGCCATATCGTTCTCGGACAAGGCTAGCCAGTACCTGCCCGGATTGGCGGGTAGCAGCCTTGATGCGATCAGCCTGCTGGAACTCGGGACGTACACGGCAGGCGGGCTGCCGTTGCAGTTCCCCGATGCGGTGACCACCTCTGACCAGATGCTGGCGTACTTCAAGGACTGGAAGCCGACGTACGCGGCTGGCACGCATCGGCAGTACTCGAACCCAAGCATCGGCCTGTTCGGTTATCTGGCCGCGCGGAGCCTGGGCGAGCCGTTCGACAACCTGATGGAGCACCGCATCTTTCCGGGCCTGGGCTTGAAGCACTCATTCATCCGGGTGCCGCAGTCCCACATGGGCGACTATGCCTATGGCTACAAGGACGGCAAGCCGATCCGCGTGAACCCCGGCGTGTTTGACTCGGAAGCCTATGGCGTAAAGACCACGGCGGCCGACATGATTCGGTTCGTCGAAGCCAATATGGATGGCGCGCGGCTGGAGCCGACGTTGCAGCGGGCGGTTACCGGTACACACACCGGTTACTTCCGCGTTGGCCCCATGACCCAGGGCCTGGGCTGGGAAATGTACGCCTGGCCAACCTCGCTCGAGGATCTGCTGACGGGCAACGCTGCCGGGATGCTGGAGCCGAAGGAAGTCGCACGGCTGGCGCCGCCGCAGCCGCCCAGGGCCGACGTGCTGATTAATAAGACTGGCTCCACCAACGGCTTCGGCGCCTATGTGGTGTTCGTCCCGGCACGTCAGATCGGCGTGGTGATGCTGGCGAACCGCAATCTGCCGATCCCCGAGCGCGTGCGGGCGGCGTACCAGATCCTGAAGGCGCTGGACGCGCAGTAGGCACCGGTATCGGTATCGGGCATCGGGTCGGGATCAGGCCGGGTCGATGTTCTGATTCAGCCTGAAAGCGTTGTCAGGATCGTATTGGCGCTTCACGGCAACCAGCCGCGAATGGTTGACGCCATACGCGGCGCGGGTGCGTTGGGCGCCTTCCTCGCCGAGGTTGTTGGCGTACACCCCGCCCGTCGAGTACGGCCGGACCGCTTCCCACAGGCCGCGCGCCCATTCCCGGTGTTTGTCGTCGTCGGCCGGGTCATCCCAGATGGCCAGCGGGAAGCAGTCGAAGTCCGCCGACCGGTTTCCATATGCGGTGGCCTCGTCGGGTACGCGGGCGATGGCGCCGCCGACCTGCTGGAACACCACCAGGCAGCCTGGCGAGGGCGCTAGGGCATAGGTAGCGAGGAGAGCGTCGACCGCCTCCGCGCGAATCTGGCGGAGGAACTGGGCCTTCCAGTAATACCGCCGGCCGCGCGCGAACAGCGCATCGCTGGCCGACTGCATCTGCAGATACGGAACGAAGTCGAGTTGGGCGTCGACCGGATTGCCGAACTCGACCAGCGGGCGCAGCGCTGCCTGCCTTGTCTCTTCGGTGCCATCTGGCCCGACATGACACGCCGAGATGCTGAGACATCGCTCGCCCGATGGCTGGGTGACAAGCGCGGCGTCGGCCGCAACGTCATCCGGGGCGGCGCGGGCGAAAGCATCGTAGTGCAGCATCGCCTCCCGAGCCTGATCCCACGGGTAGACCACGGCGCATACCGGCAGTCTGGCGGGAATCGGATGCAGACGGAAATGGAACGCCGTGACGATGCCGAAATTGCCACCGCCGCCGCGTATCGCCCAGAACAGGTCCGGGTGATCGGTCGTGCTGGCGTGCAGCCGTTCCCCGTCGGCGGTGACGATTTCCACGGCCTCCAGGTTGTCGCAGCTCAGCCCGTACTTGCGGCCCAGCTTGCCGAACCCGCCCCCCAGCGTCAGCCCGGCGATACCCGTATCGCTATTGACCCCCATCGTTGTGGCCAGGCCATGCCGCAGCGTTGCCTGGTCGAACTCACCGAGATTGAGCCCTGCCTCCGCGCGGGCGCGGCGCCGCGCGACATCCACGTCGATGCGCTTCATACGCGACAGATCAATGACGATGCCGTTGTCACACGTGGAAAGTCCGGCGAGATTGTGCCCCCCACTGCGGACCGCGATGGTCAGACCGGCGGCCCGGGCGAACCGTACGGCGCCTGCCACGTCGGTGGCGTCGGCGCAGTAGACGACCAACGCCGGATGCTTGTCGATTGCGCCATTCCAGACCTTGCGCGCCACATCGTAGTCAGGATCCCCGCGCTGGACGAGTTGGCCACGCAACGCCTGCCGGAACGCCTCGAACCCTGGATTGCCGCCGTCCCCGGATGCCTCTGGCCGATCTGATCGCATCACGCCCCCCAAGTTGGTCACGCCCCCGAGACCATGGTGGTGCGCGTGGCGGTCGGGTGCAAAGGCAAAGATCTCAGCTTGTAGATGAGAAAAGCTCACCTAGACTGGACCCATGCAAAAACTGCCGCCCCTGCGCGCATTGCAGGCGTTCGAGGCGGTTGCGCGTCACCGCAGCTTCAAAGCCGCAGCGGCGGAGCTAAACGTGACGCCGACCGCCATCAGCCATCAGATCCGGATGCTCGAGCAGATCTGCGGCAAGGCGCTGCTCCAGCGACGCCCGCGTCCGCTCCGGCTGACCGTGGCGGGGGAGCGGCTCTATCCGGCGCTGCGTAGTGGTTTCGCGCTGTTTGCCGAGGCCGTGGCGACCGTTGGGCAGCCCGGTGTGGCACGCCCGCTGCGCGTGACCAGTCCGAACGCTTTCGCGAGCCGCTGGCTGGTTCCGCGCCTTCCTGCCTGGCAGGGGCTGCATCCCGAGTGGCCGCTGGAGATCATCGGCACGGACCGCGTCCTGGATCTGGCTGCGGGCGAGGCTGACGTCGCCATTCGCTACGCGCGTTGCGCGCCCAAGGGGCTGGTCAGCGCGGAGTTCGCGCGCGATACCTTCTTCGCCGTGGCCAGCCCGGTGCTGCTGGCGAGGGCGGGGCGGGAAGGGCAGGCGACATTCGATATCGGCGATCTCACGCATATCCCCCTGATCCACTATGAGTGGAGCAGCGGCGATCCGCACGCCCCGACCTGGGCGCAGTGGTTTGCGGCTGCGGGTCTCGTCGCGGGTGACTCGTCGGCTCGGCGTGCCCGCCATGACCTGAGTTTTCGAGAGGAACTACACGCCATCGACGCGGTGGTGGCCGGCCAGGGGGTGGCGCTATGCAGCAACGTGGTGGTGGACGGCCTGTTGCGCAGTGGGGCGTTGTGCAAGGCGCACGCGCTGGGGTTGCCCGGCTTCGGCTTCTACGTGGCCCATGCCGCCGGCCATCCGGATCTGGCAGCCGTGGAGAGCTTTGCGGGCTGGCTGCTGTCGACGGCCGGGACGCCGGTGGGCGAACATCCGGCCTAGTTGGGCGGCATCTCGGGCGGCATCAGGTCCGGGTTCCAGGCGACCTCCCACATATAGCCGTCGGGGTCCTGGAAGTAGCCGGCATAGCCACCCCAGAAGGTATCCACCGGGGGTTTGAGGATGATGGCTCCGGCACGGCGTGCCTGATCGATGACGGCGTCGACTTCGGCCCGGGAGCGGACGTTGTGACCCAGCGAGATCGACGGGATGCCCAAGGGCGTATCGGTTGCGGCATCCTTGGCCAGGAACTCGCGCGGATAGAGCGCCAGCCGCAGTCCTGACTCCAGATCGAAGAAGACCACGGCGCCGTGCTCGAACTCGGTGCCGACGATGCCCCGGGTCGGCCAGCCCAGACCGTCGCGATAGAACGCCAGCGACCGTTCGAGACTGCCGACACCCAGCGTGAGAAGCGTGAGGCGAGGATGCATGGTCGGATGGTTGGATGGTTGGTGGTTCAGGGCGCGGGGGATGCGGTGAGATCCAGGGAGACCACGCGCAAGGTGGCGTCGTCGGGGCACATCGTGTCCGTGAAACCCAGCCGATGCGCCAGGCCGCGCATCGCGGTATTGGATGCCAGCACGTAGCCAATCATCGTGTGGTAACCGGCAGCCCGCGCCGTCGCGATCAGGATCTCCATGAGATGGCGCGCCAGGCCAAGACCATGCCAGCCGTCGACGATTGTCACCGCGAATTCGCAGAATCCGGAGTGCGGGTCGATCGTGAAGCGGGCGCCGCCAATCAGGTCACCCTTGTCCTCCGTCCCCGCCATGGCGACCAGCGCGCATTCGCGGACCGGCGTCGGGTGAACGGCCGTTTCCAGCAACGCGTCCGGCAGGTCGTGCATGGATGCCATGAACCGCGTATACCGCGAGTCATCGGAGAGGCGATGGAAGGCCGTCAGGATGCCGCCTTTGTCCTGCGGGCGGATCGTTCGTATCAGCACCTGCTTGCCGTTCCGCAGGGTCACACAGGTGGGCAACGTCGGGGCCGTGGCTTGCATAGGGTGATGGCTCGGTTCCATTTGGGCTGATTCATGGTAGGCAAGCGGCGTCGGGAATCCAAATCCTGCGGGTCGGCTACAAACATCGACTGGCGTGGAATAAAGTGGTTCTAGGGGTGGTTTACATCATGCGGGAAGATCGTGCGGTCGATGACGTCCCGCCGCGCTCTCGCAGGCAAACCGATGTGCCGGGTGATGCGCAACCGCGTGTCGTGACGTCGGGACACTGAAGTCGGGGTGAGGATCATGGGCAAGAGATTGGCGGCCGTGGCAGCGGCAATCGCCGGACTCGGCCTGGGCGGTGGCGTTGGTGGCGCATGGGCGCAGGACATGTCGACGATGTGCCAGCAGGTGGTTGGGCAGGCCGAGATCGGCGGCGTGATGCAGACCATCGCGGGGGTGGCCTGCCTGCAGCCCGATGGCACGTGGCAGATGGTGGATAGCAGCAGTGTGGGCTATGGCGGCGGGGACTATTACTACGACCCGTGGTACTGGACGCCGTATGTGGGGTTTGCCGGCGTGATTTTCATCGACCACCATCATCGCCCGCACGTCATGCACCATGTGTTCTTTCCCAGTCGCGGCGTGATCGTGCGGGGCGGTCGCGTCGTGCACGGTGGAGCGCCTGGCGGGTTCCATGGCGGCGCGGCGCCGGGCGGCGGCTTCCATGGCGGGGGAGCCATGCATCACTGAGCCGCGCCAGCGGGGTTACCCGGCTTCTCCAGCCGCATCGCTCATGGCAGACTGCGGAAGTTACTGCAGTTCTTGACGTTGCCTTACACGAAACAATGAGCGAGTCCCTCTGCTTTCTGTCGGCCACCGAGTTGGCCGACGCCATCCGGCACAAACGTGTCTCCCCGGTAGACATCACCTCGGCAGTCCTGGCGCGCGCGGAGCGCCTTCAGCCTGAACTGAACTGCTTCATCACGATCGACGCCGAGCGGGCGATGGAATCGGCCTGCCAGGCAGAACGATTGGTCATGGCGGGCGGGCCACTCGGCTTGCTCCACGGCGTGCCGTTCACGGTCAAGGACATCGTCAACACGCAAGGCGTCCGCACGACTTTCGGCGCGGCGCCGTTGCGGGACAACGTGCCGCAGCAGGACGCCGTCGCGGTGGCCCGCCTGCGCGAACAGGGCGCCATCCTGATCGGCAAGACCACCACGCCGGAGTTTGGCTCCAAGTGCCTGACCGATTCGCCGCTGTTCGGGCGCACACGTAACGCGTGGAGCGCGCAACGGACCAGTGGCGGCTCCAGCGGCGGTGCGGCCGTGGCGGTGGCCAGCGGCATCGCGCCACTGGCTGTCGCCACCGACGGCGGCGGATCCACGCGGATTCCGGCTGCCTGTAACGGTGTGGTCGGCATCAAGCAAAGCAACGGTGTGATTCCACATAGCCAGGCGCAGGACCTGTACGGCAACCAGACCTATGTCACCCCCACCACGCGCACCGTGGCCGATACCGGCCTGATGATGGCGGCGATGGCGGGCGAGCACGCCTGCGACCCGTGGTCGATCGGCGTGCCGAAGGCCGACTATGTCGATGCCGCGCGCGCCCAGGGCGATCTGCGTGGCAAGCGCATCCTCTATTGCCTGGCGCCGCCGGGCCGCCCAGTGGCCGCGGATGTGGCACGCGCGTTCGAGCAGGGGCTGGCAGCGCTAGCCGGGCTCGGCGCGGAGCTAGAGCCGTTCGATGGCGACGGCTTTAACGATATCGAGCCGCTTTGGCGCGCGATCAACCACACCGTCTGGCGCACGCGCTTCGTCGAGATCGTCGAGCGTCATCGCGACGAACTGAGCGCAACGTTCGTACGTCAGGTGGAGTCGGCCGCGCAAGTCAGTGGCGTGGCGTACCAGCAGGCGATGTTTGACCGTTCGCGGCTGTTCCAGCGCGTGCAGGCGCTGCTCGAGCGCGCCGACCTGCTGGCGATGCCGACCATCATGCGCACCGCGCTGCCGATCGACCAGGATCTGTTCGGCACGATCGAGATCGACGGACACGTACACGAGAACGTGCGCGCGAACTGGTTCCCGTGGACGATGCCGTTCAACATGACCGGCCATCCCGCGATCAGCCTGCCGTGCGGCTTTGGCAGTGACGATCTGCCGATCGGGCTGCAACTGGTTGGACGGTTCCGCCGCGACGCGGAACTTCTGCGTTCCGCCGCGTTGTTTGAATCGGCCCACGGCTTCCTGGACAGGTGGCCGTCGCTGTGACACCACGTGATGCCGCGTGATGCCGATACCGATTTCAATATCGAGATCGACGCCGACATCACCACCCTTTGCTTGCGCCTTCCCAGGCTTCCCGCTTTCACCACAGGACATTCCTCATGACCGTCAAGTTTCATTCCGGCCGCCTGACTTGGCTGCTTGGCACCGCGTTCAGCGGCCTCATGATCGTTGCCGCGCCAGCATCCGCTGCGGACGATGCGCCGATGCACATCATCGTTGGCTACGCGCCGGGCGGTGCCGCCGACAGTCTGGCCCGGATCTACGCCGAGCAACTGCGTCAGGACGGGCAGGGCACGGTGATCGTGGAGAACCGCCCGGGCGCCTCTGCCCGGCTGGCGCTCGACTACGTCAAGCGGTCGAAGCCCGATGGCAAGACGATCTTCATCGGCCCGTCGCCACTGTTCACGATCTTCCCGCTCACGTACAAGAAGCTCAGCTACGACGCCGACAAGGACCTCGTGCCCGTGGCGGTGCTAACTGACGTGCCGACCGCCGTGGCCGCAGGCGTGCAGCAGCCGTACAAGAACATGAAGGAATTCCTGGACTGGGCCAAGCAGCATCCGTCCAAGGCCAGTCTGGGCCTGGCCACGATCGGCAGCGCGGGCCACCTTGGCACGGTGGCGCTGGGCAAGGCATCGGGCGTGGCCATCACGCCCACGCCATACCGTGGCGCATCGCCGATGCTGGTGGACGTGATTAGCGGCAACGTGTCGATCGGCTGGGATGCGGTGGCCAGCATGATGTCGCTGTACAAGGGCGGCAAGATTCAGCTTCTGGGCGTGAGCGGCACACGACGTGCCAAGGCGTTGCCGGAAGTGCCGACGATGAAGGAGCAGGGCATCAACCAGTACGAATTCGCGACGAGCTGGTACGGCGCCTTCGTGCCCGCCGGCACGCCCGCCGCAGAGCAGGCCAAGCTCGAAAAGGCGTTCCTCCACGCATCGACCAATGCGTCGAGCGCGGCCAAGCTGGAGACGCTGGGGCTCGAGGTGAACGCCCAATCCGGCGAGGCCGCGCGCAAGCGCATCCAGACAGAACGCGCGGCATGGAAGCCAATCGTCGAGTCGACCGGGTTCGTGGCCGAGGACTGATGCCGGCCACTGCTTGGGGGCCATGAACGCTAGGGCGTTTCATCGCCTGCTTGTGTCCCGCGCATGACGGCCACGAACAGATCCGCGCAACCATGCGCTGGCATCTGGACGTGGCCGTCTGTCATTTCAATCCAATCACAACTATCGCGACGCGAGCATCAGGTTCAGGTTTTGAATCGCAGCGCCGGATGCGCCCTTGCCGAGGTTGTCGAAAACGGCGGACAGGAGAACGTGCCCGTGCTCCGTGCCAGAAAATACGCTCAGGCGCATGTCGTTCGTGCCATTCAGCAATTGCGGGTCCAGGTGCTTCACGGCGGACGATTCTGACAGTGGCAAGACCTGCACGTGGTCTGCCTCGGCATAGTGGCGCGCGAGGCAGGCGTGTAACGTGGCGCCATCCACGCCGGGTGCCAGCAGCCGCAACGCCAGCGGCACAGTCAGCACGATGCCCTGGCGGAATGCGCCGTATGCGGGGACGAAAATAGGCGCTTGCGCGAGCCCGGCGTGCTGCTGGATCTCCGGCGTGTGCTTGTGCGCGAGTTCCAGGCCATATACCTGGTAGGAAGGCGCGCTGGCGGCTCCCGGTCCCTCGTATTCCTCCACGCCGGCGCGTCCCCGTCCGGAGTAGCCGGATACCGCATGAATGCTGATGGGGTAATCGCCCGGGATGAGCCCAGCCTGCACCAACGGACGCAGCAGGCCAATCGCACCGGTCGGATAGCAGCCGGGGTTGGTGACCCGGCGCGCGTTTGCAATTTTCTCAGCCTGCCCCGGCGCCATCTCAGGAAACCCGTAAGTCCAGTCCGGCTGTGTACGGTGCGCGGAGCTTGCGTCGATGACGCGAACCGCAGGATTGACAATCGTGGCCACAGCCTCGCGCGCGGCGGCATCCGGCAAGCAGAGGATGGCGATGTCGCAGGCGTTGATGGCTTCCGCGCGTCGCTGCAAATCCTTGCGCTCCGTGGCAGCAAGCGTGATCAGTCTGATATCAGTCCGGTTACGCAGCCGTTCGTGGATGAGCAACCCAGTGGTGCCTTGGTCGCCGTCGATGAAAACAATAGGAGAGCTCATGGGTGAAATACTCCGATGACTTTGGGTTGGAGGCAGTAGGACGAAGAGCGATCCCCTATATTCCGTGGATAGCTACAATAGAGAAAGTTGAATTTCATAACATAGACATTCAGTTTTTCTGAATCAGGACGCCGACATGCGAGAGATCAGCCTGGACCGTTTGCGCACTCTGGTCGCCATTGCAGACCGCGGCTCGTTTGCCGATGCGGCGCGTGCGTTGCATCTGGCGCCGCCAACGGTCAGCCTCCATATCGCTGAACTCGAAGCCCGCATTGGCGCTCCACTCCTGTCGCGCAAGCGCGGGCAAGTCAGGCCGTCGGCAATAGGGGAGGTGCTGGTGGAGCGCGCACGCCGGCTGCTGGCCGATGCGGAGCGGGCGCTGGACGATATTCAACGCCAGGTGCAGGGGCTGGAAGGGCGAGTGCGGCTCGGCGCGTCGACGGGCGCGATCGCGCACCTGTTGCCGCAAGCGCTCGAAGGGCTGCGCCAGCACCATCCCGCGATCGACATACAGGTGGCGGTGCTGACTTCACATGAAACGTTGTCCCGACTGGCGGATGGGACGCTGGACGTTGGGCTGGTTGCACTGCCGCAGCCGCCGGTAGCCGGGCTCGTGATCAAGCCTTGGCGCCGCGACCCCGTGATGGCTTTCTTGCCGGCGCATTGGGAGTGCCCAGCACGCGTCACGCCTGAATGGCTCGCCGCTCAACCTCTCATTCTCAATGACGCGACCACGCGACTTTCACGTCTGACTACGGAGTGGTTCGCGACTGCGGGGTATCATCCCGCGCCCCGCATTCAGCTCAACTACAACGACGCGATCAAGAGTCTGGTGGCGGCCGGCTACGGCGCCTCGCTACTCCCCCAGGAGGAGACGGCGCCATCGCCCGACAAGCGCATTGTCATGCGTCCGCTGCGCCCGGCGTTGTGGCGTCGGCTCGGTATTGCGCATCGTGCGGGGTACGTGGAGCGTTCCACGCAACATGTGCTTGATATGTTGCGGGATCTGCGGTTGGCGTAGGCGTTGCCCAAAAAGAAAAAGCCGGCCGAGGGCATTGCGTGCCCTCGGCCGGCCAGTCATCCACTCATCAGCACTTCAACGACGTCGATTGCGCTTCGGCATGTTTGTGCAATGCAGGAGGCTTGGCATTGCCACCGTTGGCCTCGAGGAACTTGCAGGCGTTGATGATATCGGTGGCCAGCAGTTGCGCCACGTTGTGGTTCACATGCGGACGCACCACCACGCGCAGGCTCGTGACCGATTCGGCGTTGGGCGGCATCGTGTATGCGGACAGCACCCAGCCTTTCTCGCGGACCTTGTTGGAGACATCGAACTCGTTGAAGTTCTTGTACTTCTTGTTCAGCGTCACTGCCACCACCGGAATGCGCTGCGTGGTGTTCATGATCTCGAAGTACCCGCTATCGACGAGCTGCTGGCGCAGGAAGATCGCGTTGTCCAGCGTATGCTGCATCACGCGTTTGTAGCCGTCGAACCCGAGCCGCAGGAACTGGTAGTACTGCACGGCCACCTGGAATGCGTTGCGGCTGAAGTTGAGCGTGGCCGTGGGCATTTCGCCGCCCAGGTAGTTCACGTAGAACACCAGTTCCTCGTTGAAGATCTTGCGTTCGCGGAACACCACCCAGCCGAGGCCCGGAGGCGTCAGCCCGTACTTGTGGCCCGAGGCGTTGATCGACTGCACGCGCGGCAGGCGGAAGTCCCACTTGTAGTCGGGGTAGAGGAACGGGTTGACGAAGCCGCCGGAGGCGCCGTCGATATGCATGGGGACCGAGATGCCCGTACGCTTCTCGTAGTCATCGAGCCAGTCATGAATGCCCTGGATGTCGTCATCCTCGCCCGTGAAGGTCTGCCCGGCGATGGCTACGACGCAGATCGTGTTCTCGTCGACGTACTTGTCCAGGTCTTCGGCGGTCAGGCAGTAGTTGCCCGGCTTCAGCGGCACGATGCGCGGCTCGACGTCGAAGTAGCGCAGGAACTTCTTCCACACGATCTGCACGTTGCCACCCGTCACCATGTTCGGGCGGGTGGCATCCTTGCCTTCGGCCTGCCGGCGCTGGCGCCAGTTCCACTTGTGTGCCAGGCCCCCGAGCATGCAGGCTTCGGATGAGCCTACCGTACACGTGCCGTACGGCTCCACGCCTTTCGGACCGTTCCACAGTTCATGCAGCCAGCGCACCATGCGGCCTTCCATGGCGAAGAGCCGCGGATACATGTCGTGGTCGATATAGTTCTTGAAGATATTGCGCGCGGCGACTTCCCGGGCTTCCGGTTCCGCGAACGTGGTGACGAACGACGACATGTTGAGCATGGGGTTGGTGTCGGTCCATTCGTCACTGATCACGATCGCGGCCGCTGCATTCGCCGAGATGCCTTCGCGCGGGAAGACGTTTTCAGGCACCTCGTAGTTGAACTGGTCGTACGGTGTGACCTTGTGCTCTTGCATGTCGCTCATGGATACCCCTCGTAACGTTGACATGGCGAGAACCGGCGACCCGATACCCGGTCACGGCGCGAAGGCACCGAACAGGAAGACGAACGGGTGCGGAAAGCGCGGGAGGGAAGGGCAGGCGCCGGCTGCGGCGCCGCGTTCCGTGGACGTACCCCGGGCACGCGGCTCGACACGAGTATAGGAGCGAAGCCCCTGACAAATCATTGTGCTTTAGGCCAATACGGACGCACAAAATCACTCTCGCGTGATGTGGCCCGCGGCGATGGGAAAGCTATACTCGACTCCGCTGTCAGACAGGTACCCGGTGTGCGTAATTCGACTGCCTGACATGCCCGAATCTGCCGTATTACCAAGGCGTGTTTTCGAGGAGAAACTTGGATGACAAAGAGCGAACCGCGAGAGAGCGAGTCGGCTTCCCGATTGATCGACGGGAGGATCCAGGAACTGGGTGACTGGCGCGGCGCGATGCTGGCGCGGCTACGCGCGGTGGTGAAGGCCGCCGATCCCGAGGTGATCGAGGAATGGAAATGGCGGGGCGTGCCGGTGTGGTCGCACGCTGGCATTCTCTGCACGGGTGAGACCTACAAGAACGTCGTGAAAATGACCTTTGCCAAAGGGGCGTCGCTGGAAGACCCAGCGGGGCTTTTCAATTCCAGTCTCGAAGGCAACACGCGGCGTGCGATCGACTTTCATGAAGGCGAGGAGATCGACGAGCCTTCGCTGAAAGCGCTTATCCAGGCTGCCGTTGCGCTCAACCAGTCGAAATCCCGCAAGTAGTCACTGCGTTATGGCAGCAGGTGTCGCCCGAAGAACGCGACGATCTTGCGATGGACTTCGGCAACCTCGGCGCGATCGAAGTCGGGGGGATCGTTGAGCAGGTCGCCCAGGAGTCCGGTCAGGCCCGGCGGGTGGGGCGACAGTAACGCGCCGTGCCCGCCCGTGGGCATGTCGGCGACATGCTCGCAGGTCTGGCAGACCGCCAGTACCCGGTCCGCGTGGAAGCGCGGAATCAGCCAGCGGTCCTGCTCGGCTGTGACCAGGCCAAGGGGTACGGCCGGCCGCGCCAGGGAATCCATGTCGAAATCCGCAGCGGCGGGCACGCCGGCCACTACTGCCGCGATGCGTGGATCGGAGGTGGCACGTGGGGTGTCGTCATCAAAACGGTGGTGAATCACGCGCAGGGCCAGCCACTCTTTCACGCCGTCCAGCGGGCCGCCCGTCAGTCTTGTGATCAACCCGACGCAGGTCTGGAAATCCTCTGCGATATGGGCGTCGCAATGCTGCATGAAGCGTGCCGGTGACCAGCGTCCTCCCGCCAGGCTCAGCGCGGTATGGCCGCCTGCGGATATCCCGAACATGCCGACCTTGTCCAACCGAAGCATCGACGCGAATCGCGCGTCCCGGCCCATCGTGTCGATGGCGCGCGATACTTCGGCGGGCCGGATGGTCCAACTGTCGGGGCCGGGATCACTGCTATCCAGATAGTTGTCGGCCTTGTGCAGCGGCATGGCAACGATGTATCCCGCGTCGACCAGGTTTCGCGCGAGATCGGCGTGGACCCACGGCGCGCCTCCTGAACCGTGCGAGATCACAATCAGCCTGCCGTTGCCCGCCACCGGGTGGCCTTCCACCGCGACATCGAGCAGGAATCGCCCACGCTTTACCGGGTGGCTCGCATCGTTCGATGGGTAATACACGGTCACCGGGCCGTCATCCCCGCTAGCCGGCAATTCGGTCAGCCCCATCGAGGCATGAGCAATCCCGCACAGCAATGCCAGCAGCAGGCCGGCCCAGCGAAACCTATGCATTCGAATCCTCGTCGTTGGCGGGAGGCGCCATCCCGGTGCCCGAAGCATAAACGCTGGCGTGGCTGGCGTCTTGCCGAAACTCAGTGCCGCAGGGCCCCTTGCCTCAGCAATTGCCAGCGACCTGTCAGTCTTGTCCGGCCAATACTTGCTTCTGGCTAGCCAGCTTGGCGCCCATGGCCGCGCCGAGCGCCTGCAGGCCCGACATCGGGCGCACCATTACCTCGAATTCCTCGATCTTGCCCGCTTGGTCGAAACGCAGCATGTCGATGCCCTTGAGCGCCTTGCCGTCGACCTCGGCGCTGAATTCAAGCACCACGCCCAGCCCGTCCGCCGTGGCGAACGTGCGGTGATAGGTGAAGTTCTTGAATACCGTGTTGACGGTTTTCAGGACCAGCTTGATCGCGGCACGGCCCGGGTAAGGTGTATGTGCGACCGGCGAGCGAAACACGATGCTGTCGGACAGCAGGGGATCGAGCTCCTCCATGGCGTTGCGTGCCAGAAGGTCATGCCAGGTTGCCAGCGTCTTTGCGGCTGCCGGGGAAAGTCCCGCTGCATTCATGTCGTGTCTCCTCGTGGTGGCGCCGTCTCCGGTTGGATACGGTCGTGTACTATGCAACTAGTTGCATAGTACACGACGACGCAGTGTGGTGCCATGTCCGGTTTAGATACTTCCATCGGTTATCGAGGGATGGTCAAGTCGCCCGAGAGTCAACGTGGGCTCACGGCTGCCGTGCTGTGGCAGCCTGTCATTTCCGGCTACAGTGCACGTTTCCCCACGTGAAATCCTGTCATGGAATGGTTGACCGACCCCTCGATCTGGATCGGACTGGTCACGCTGGTCGTGCTCGAGATCGTCCTCGGCATCGACAACCTTATCTTCGTGGCGATTCTCGCGGACAAACTGCCGCCGAGCCAGCGCGACAAGGCGCGGGTGGTTGGTTTGTCGTTGGCGATGTTCATGCGGCTCGGCTTGCTGTCGGTGATGTCGTGGCTCATCACGCTCACCCGGCCGCTGTTCTCCATTGGGCCGCTCTCGATGTCGGCCCGGGACCTGATCCTGGCGGTGGGCGGCTTCTTCCTGTTGCTCAAGGCCACGCTCGAACTTCATGAGCGGCTGGAGGGCATGCCACATATGGAGGGGGGCAAGACCGAGTACGCCGGCTTCTGGGTGGTAGTGACCCAGATCGTGATTCTCGACGCGGTGTTCTCGCTGGACGCAGTGATCACTGCGGTGGGGGTGGCCGACCATCTCGGCGTGATGATGGCCGCCGTTGTGATCGCGATCGGCGTCATGCTGATTGCCTCCAAGCCGCTGACCCGATTCGTGAATGCGCACCCGACGGTGGTGGTGCTGTGTCTCAGCTTCTTGCTGATGATCGGCATGAGCCTGGTGGCGGAAGGGCTCGGCTTCCATATTCCGAAGGGCTACCTATATTCGGCGATCGGATTCTCGGTGCTGATCGAGGCATTCAACCAGGTCGCGCAGCGCAACTTTCTGCGTCATATGGCGCGGGTGCCGATGCGGCAGAGAACAGCCGATGCCGTGTTGCGCTTGCTCGGCGACCGGCGCGCCAATGCGTCGGAGACGCCAGAAGGCGGGGCCGTGAAGCGGGATGAACCGCTACCGTTCGCGCCGGAAGAGCGCAGCATGGTGAGTGGCGTGATGACCCTGGCCGAACGGTCCGTCCACTCCCTGATGACGCCGCGCGCCGATATCTCATATCTGGACGTGAACGCCGATGGCGGAACGCTGCGCAAACAGATTCTTGATGACCCGCACAGTTTCTTCCCGGTATGCCGCGGCGAACTGGACAACGTGATTGGCGTCGTGCGCGGCAAGGATGCGCTCGGAGACCTGTTCGACAAGGGCGCCATCGACGAGGCACGGAGCCTGCGCGGGCCGATCGTGGTCCACGAGTCGATCAATATCCTGCGTTTGATCGATACCCTGAAGGACTCGCATTCGCGCGGCCGTCTGGTGCTGGTGGCGGATGAGTATGGCGCGATCGTTGGGCTGGTGACACCGATCGACATCCTCGAAGCCATTGCGGGAGAGTTTCCCGACGAGGACGAGACCGCCACGATCACGAAGATCGACGAAGGGCACTGGCTCATGGATGGCGCAGCGGATCTGCACGGCGTGGCGCAGGCACTCGGCCTGGACCCCGCCTGGGTGAGTTCGGCGAAAGGCGCCGCATCGCTGGGTGGCTTGCTGCTCGAACACTTCGGCATGGTGCCCAAACCACGGATGACGCTCGATCTGGAGGGCTATCGTTTCACAGTCACGGAGGTGAGCGATCGCCGGATCGAGCGCGTCGACGTTCAGGCCGTGGGAAGGGCTACCGCCGATGCCGAGGGCGCGCCGATTGGCTCGGGTGCCTGAGCGCACCTGCCGGATACCGCCGGCGGCACGGTTGGCGCCCTGAGTTCAGCGTTGCCCTGCGGCTTTCGGTGGCGCGCAGCAGCGCACGGCATCAATGACGCGATTCCTGCAGGCAGGCAGCGCCGGCGGGTTCTTGCAAAGCAGGGCGTTGGCCGGAAGCGCATAGGTGAACTGCTTGTCGATCATGCAAAGCTCGGCGGCCGCGATATCGTTCAGCAGCATTGTGTTGACGGGCTCGATAACCGTTGAGTAGCCGCACGCCGCCATGGCGCGCTTGACGCCTTCGGTATCGGTACCGGGGCGGCTCCAGTACGTATATGCGGGTGGGCGGGATGGGCGGCGTTTGAGCAGCGTGGGGTCGAAGTCCGGGTCGGTACCGAAGGTTTTGCCACGCGGCACATTGGCGCAGGCCGGCAGATCTGGATTGTCCGTGCAGACGATGCGCCTGTCTTGATAGACGAACCCATTGTCGATCATGCAAAGCTGCGCGCGCGCATAGTCGTCGCTAGTCATCGTGGTGCCGTCGACATAGCCTGCATGAACGAATCCGCAGCCGAGCATGGCGCTGCGCACGCCGGCTTCGTTCACCCCCGGCTTGGCCCACAGGGTGTACAGGGGCGGCGACGGTTGGAAGGGCCGGGTCGTGCAGGCCATCAGGGAGAGCAGGGCGGTGGCCAGCGCGGCAGATCGAAGTAGGTGCATCTGACAGGAATTGGCGTTGTTCTTTTGACGCTTCTGACGTGTCGGCGTCTTCGGGTCGTCATGGTATCAGCAGTGCTCGCCGGTTCTCCAGGGAGCAGGGCGTCAGCAGGCAGGCGTGAAGCCGATTGGTTCGTGCATCGACATCCAACATCAGGCGCGGCAGCGCCTTGCGTTGTGCGCGACTTGCACTACGCTTCAGGGGGCTCGTGCGAAGCGCAGCCATACAGGCGATCCGATAACCGTGACTTTCCAACACCGGCCACTCCCGCCCCCGGAGAACAACATGCGAAGACTCCTTGCAGCCGTCGTATTCATGCTTGCCATGGTCCAGCCGTTGCAAGCACAGGTGAAGCCATTTCCGCCAGGTTTCCGGCACCAGAATATCCAGACCGAGGGCGCGACGCTGTATGTGCGGGTGGGTGGCAGTGGACCTGCCGTGGTTCTGCTGCACGGTTTTGGCGATACGGGGGACATGTGGGCGCCACTGGCCGCCGAACTGGCACGCACCCATACGGTGGTGGTGCCAGACCTGCGCGGAATGGGGCTGTCGTCGCATCCTGACGGCGGCTACGACAAGCGCACGCAGGCTGGGGACATCCGGTCGGTGCTGGCGCAACTGAACATCGACCAGGCGGACGTGGTCGGCCACGACATCGGCACGATGGTCGCCTATGCCTATGCGGCGCGCTACCCGGACAAGACGAAAAGGCTGATCGTCATGGACGCGCCAGTGCCGGGAATTCCGCCGTGGGAACAGATCGTCCGGATGCCAGCGCTCTGGCATTTCTCTTTCGGCGGCCCGGATGCGGAGCGGTTGGTGAAGGGCCGGGAGCGCATCTACCTGGACAGGTTCTGGAACGAGTTCGCCGGAGACCCCTCGAAGATCGACGAAGCCACACGGGTTCACTATGCCCGGCTCTATGCCAAGCCGGGCGCGATGCATTCAGCGTTCGCGCAATTCCTCTCAATTCCGCAAGACGCCGAGGACAACCAGAAATCGCTGGCGACCAAGCTGACCATGCCGGTCCTGGCGATTGGCGGCGAGAAGTCCTTCGGCCAGAACGAAGCGATCGTCATGCGCAATGCCGCCACCAACGTGAAAGAACTGGTCATTCCGAATGCCGGGCATTGGCTGATGGAAGAACAACCACAGGCTACAGTCGGCGCGATCGTCGATTTCCTCGGGCAATAGCCTGAAGATCGCTGGCGTCCTGATGTAGCTGAATTGCAATAGAGGTGGGGCGGGTGAACGGCGGCGCTCTCCGCGTTCGAGTCAGGCGGCGGCAATGGCAACCTCCAACCCCACTGCCGTCGCTCAATCACTGCGCCCCGCAGACGTTCCCTATTGGATTCGAACAGCGAACCCCGTGATTGATCTCGACGTCCGAGTTCGAATCAGTCTCGGGGCGCTCAATGGTTCCCTTTGCGCCGAATACTGTGAAGGGCACGCGCTCCCATTGGCCCACTTCAGCCGATGTGCCTCTACGCTGCGGCAGCCTGCTCGCGTATACGACGGGCTTCGTCGCGCAAGAACTGCTGGTAATCGTCCAGATCGCCGTCGAAGGGCTCGACGCCGCCCTTGGTGACCAGCCAGAACTCGTCACAAACGGCGCGCAGCAGAGCGCGGTCGTGACTGACCAACATCACAGTGCCTTCGAATTCGTTGAGCGCCATGCCGAGCGCTTCGCGTGTGGCCAAGTCGAGGTGGTTGGTAGGCTCGTCGAGCAGCAGCAGGTTCGGGCGCTGCCACACGATCATGCACAACACGAGCCGCGCCTTTTCGCCGCCGCTCATCGTGCTGACCGCCTGATGGACCATGTCGCCACTGAAATTGAAGGTGCCAAGGAAGGTGCGAAGGGATTGTTCGGTTCCACTCTGGCCGGGGGCGCGCATGTGAGCCGGCGTGCCCTTTGCAAGGCGGATCATGTGTTCCATCGGCGTGTCGAGCGGGCGCAGCACGTCGAGTTCCTGCTGCGCGAAGTAGCCGATATTCAGGCCTTTGCCTTCGCTGATTTCGCCAGCGATCGGCGCCAGCGCATGCGCCACCGTCTTCACCAGCGTGGACTTGCCCTGGCCGTTGGCACCGAGAATGCCGATGCGCTGCCCGGCCAGCACGGAACGGTTGATGCCTCGTACGATGACCGTGGGCGGCGTGCCCGGCAGTGCGCCGGCTGGCGCCGGGTAGCCGAAGCTCGTGTCCAGCATCGACAGCAGCGGGTTCGGGACGTTGAGCGGCTCCTTGAACTCGAAGTTGAACTCTGCGTCGGCAAGCACCGGTGCGATCTTCTCCATGCGTTCGAGCGCCTTGACACGGCTCTGCGCCTGCTTCGCCTTCGAGGCCTTGGCCTTGAAACGGTCGATGAATTTCTGCAGGTGGGCGATCTTGTCCGCCTGCTTGGCCATCGCGGCCTGCTGCAATACGAGCTGTTCAGCTCGCATGTCTTCAAATTTGCTGTAGTTGCCGCCATAGCGCACGAGTTGGGCGTTGTCGACGTGCACCGTCACCTGCGTCACCGCATCGAGAAACTCGCGGTCGTGGCTGATCACTACGAGGGTTCCTTGATAGCGCTTGAGCCAGGCTTCCAGCCAGACCAGCGCGTCGAGGTCAAGGTGATTCGTTGGCTCGTCGAGCAGCAGCAGGTCGGACGGGCACATGAGCGCGCGCGCCAGTTGCAGACGCATGCGCCAGCCGCCTGAGAAACTGTTGACCGGCTGACTAAGCTGCGCGGCGCTGAAGCCAAGGCCCAGGATCAGCGCTTGGGCACGGGCAGGGGCATCGTGCGCACCGGCGTCGTGCAGGGCCATGTAGGCGTGTGCCATGCGCATGCCGTCGTCGCTGGCCTCGGCGGCGGCGACTTCGGTCTGCGCGGCCAACAGCGCGGTGTCACCCTCGACTACGAAGTCGGTCGCGCTTTGCTCGGTTTCCGGCATCTCCTGCGCGACCTGGCCCATCTTCCATGCAGCGGGAATCGAGAACTCGCCGCTGTCTTCGTGCAGCGTGCCGTTGAGAAGGCCGAAGAAGGATGACTTGCCGGCGCCATTGCGGCCGACAAGACCGATCTTTTCGCCGGGGTTGAAGGTGACGGATGCGCGGTCAAGTACGACATTGACGCCACGACGCAGCGTGACATTACGGACGGAAATCATAGGGAGCTACTTCGGAGAGGAATGGCATGATAGCCGACTGGGCGTGCAGGGCTGCCGCTTTTCTGGCCGCGCTGGGCGTTCCGGCGGCGGGGCACGCGAACATTGCGGCAAATGACGGTGCTGGCCGGCCTCAGCCCTTGGCCCGCCCAGGCCAGCGCTCGTTGGTGCCAGATGCAACTGCCGACCCTTCTGCGGCGCTCGACCCAGCCAGCCGGGGTGGCTGGTGGTTGGCCGGCAGCCGACGATTGATCCTGGATGCCTGTTCGCGAAAGCTCTGGCACTCAAGCGGCAGTATCGCGGACTCGCGCCCTAATCTGGCATCGGGTGGTATCTGCCCCAACCGAGAAAGTCGTTACGTTTTTGTGCAGCCTCCTCGTAGCTGTCTGCCTCGAATGAAGTCAGCAACTCCGGCACACCCTCAAAGTCTGACTTCTCGGAAGCAAATTTTCCATGTTCGAGAAGGGCAAACTCTACCCCTCCTTGGGGACTTCTGGAGGTCCATAGCTCATATGTTTTCCGCATCGAAATCTCCTCTATCGAACAAATGCTATACCTTCCATGATTTCAATGCCCGCAGCCCGAGTCAGCGCCAGTTCATGACTGCACATCAGGCGCTCACCGACCTGAAAGCAATGGCTGAGTCTGGTCGGTCTCGGTCAGATGCTCACGGCGAAGCTGCCGCCGTCTCTGACAGACCTGTTCCTCGCCGGTTTGATGCTTCAGTGGTTGATCCACTGGTATTGGAGCGTCAGCGTGATTGCCGTGTAGTCACCTGCCGCCCGGGTGATGAGGCCCTTCGATGCCGCCAGCTTGGCCGACCAGCCAGGCACGATCGGGACTGACAGCGTGACGCCATAGCGTGAGTTCTGCTGACGATCTGCATTGGGGATGCCATTTATCGACGTGCGGCCGCCGCTATAGAAGCCGGCGTCTGCCGCGACCCACAGGGCGGGCCGGAACTGATAACCGACATGCCACTGCAACACGCCGAGCGGCGACTGCTCGCGCCGCTTGTCGCCCAGAAAAGCGTTGTTGTCGCCGAACAGCCACACGCCGGCAGACAACTCGCTAAACCAGTTGCCGATCGGCTGAGACAGGCCGATTTCCGGCTTGAAGGCCCAGCGATGGGTCCCAACGTTGACCAGCCGAGAGGCATCGTACTGGCCGGTAGGTGCTACAACTGTGAGGCTCGCACCGAGCATGGTGTCCGGCGCCCGTTTCATGAACTCGGCCGGTGTCAGCGCGGGGCCGCCAAGGAGATTGATGGCCAAGCGCACGCGGGCATCGCCGATCCCCGCCCGATGGACCGCGGTCGGCGCGTCGAGCACGTTGCCACTGACGTCGCCACTCGCGAAGGGTGCAAGCAGGCCGATCGAGGCAGTCCGCCCGGCCAGATCAAACACGTGCACATAGCCTGCCCCGAAGATGTTGATTCTGGAGCTTACATCGGTGATGGGCAGCGACGGGTCAGTGAGCACGTCCCCCGAGAGCCGGGTATAGGTAGCGGCGAGGAAGTTTGTCCCGATAGGTGCGGCAGAATAGCTGCGTGGCTCGAGTTCTTGCGCGTGGGCCGGCATTGTGCAGCACCACAGGGCAAGCCACATCCACAAGGTGACCAGGGTGCGTCCAGGGCAGACCATGCCGACGGCCTCACGGATCAAAGTGCAATGAGACTAACACGGGGCGCGTTGGATCGGCGAAGCACATGCCTCGTGCGATCACCATGCACACAAACGCCATCGAATGCCCGGCCTGCATTATTGATACGTTCAATTGGCCAGTCTGATGCTACCGGCCGTATTCGACCCATCTGGGACATCTGACAGCATCGAGGTGAGCGGCTGCTTCGGCTAGAAGCAGAAGTTCGCGAGATACCCCACAAATGAGAACTCATGCATGAGGCGCGCGCTGCATTGCGGAATGGAAAAAATTCATCGACGCGCCGGACGAACGTAGAGCGTCTCAAACGTTGCAGGAATCTCGGCCAGCTCGGTCTCCAAATACGACACAGTCGAGATGGACGTGAGCCAATTCAAATACACCCCATTGTCGAAGTATGACTCGAACAGGCTCAAAGCCTGTAGACGTGACCCTTCCGGGATGAGCGCGGACGCGGGCGGCGCTCCGCTGTCGTCGGCAGTCGACAATTCGGGCCGCAGGCAATGCGACCCATCCCATTCAACGGACGGTCGCGCATTCTCGGGAAACTGCGACGGCCATTTCACGCTGCCGTTCAAGATGTCCTTGGCGCCTACCATCCACGCAATGATTTGGGCGCGCCAGTGCGGTGATGGTATGGCAAGCACGGAGCGCAGCCACGGAACCACCAACGGCTCGGGCAAATACTTCAGGCAAAAGAACATCGATGCCGAAAAGTCGCCGCTTGCGTCCCACCACACCCATACACGATTAGGATTGTTGTTGGAGCGGTGCAGGACGTTCCCGAGCGAGATGTCCGAGCCGTCCCAACACTGGCTGTCCATCATGCAACGACCGAGGGTCAGGAGGGCGTCATCACGGAACCCCTTGTAAGGCTCCTGATATATGCCGTTGGGATATACGGCCATGAACGCTGTGATTAAGCATTCCAACGTATAGGACACGAAGGCTTCATGGCTTCTCGCAAGGAGTTCTCCGAGAAGGTAGTGATACCACTTGTGCCATTCCTCTTGCGGGCCGAACGAGCTCGTGCCGCTCGCGATTTCGACGAGGGGCTCTTGAAGTTCGCTGGCAGTCAGCTTATCAAGGTCGCCAAGCAGCTCAGTGAACATCCTCCTTTGTTCCCCCATGAACCATGCCTCTCCCATGGGCTGGTCTGGCCTACGGAACTGCGACCGAAGCCGGCGCAAAGCCAGCGTATCGACGCCCTTTCCGGGAATCCATTGGAATTGTTCCATGTCGAGCCTGTTCAGAATTGAGTATCGTTATTCACAGTGCGACTTTATCCGATTCCGCTTCAGCGGCCTGTCGCGAGCTCAATGCCTACGATGCCAACGAGATCACGTTGTTATGGACACGTCCAATTGATTCGCCGGCCTCTCCCATCAGATGACGTCCGCTTCCGACCATACCGTATGACCGCTCCTGGGCCGGAAGCAGCCTTCAGAAGCCTCGTCTCAGAGCGTCGCCTTCTGGCCGAGAAGCGCCCGATCACCTTGGCGGCCCAACCTGGCCACAGGCGGCGGAAGACGACCCTTAGCGGCCGGTAGCGATTCCCGCGAACGGTCATTTGATAGACCACATTCTGGCGACACACTGGCCAAATTAAGGCTAGGCGGCTGGTGGGCCAAGTAGCGGATCTGGCCACCGCCGTCCGTCGCCAGGCGCAGGTCCGCGGGCGAACGCTCCCTCTCTACACGCAACCCCCGCCACAGCGTAGGCCGACAGCTTAGTGGATACTCCCATCTACTGATACAGCAATACCTCGCTTCTCAAGCATTATTCGAGCCGTGACGGCTATGAACCCCTTCGGATTCTTTGAGACGTCCCGAAGCACTGCTATCGCCTCCACTGACTCGGTGCGCTCGAGAAGAGCTCCTGCTGCCGCAAAGCGCACGGCTTCAGCTCCATGCCAGAGTAACGGGTGCAGAAGAGCATCTATCTCCCCCCGTCTATGCCAGTGCTCAATTATTGCTCGGGATTTGTCAGATATCTTGTTGGCTGGCTTATGGCCTTTCTCTTTCAGCACCGCCCAGAAGTCTTGCGCGTAAGTCGCAAACAACTCCCGCGCTGAATCGATATCGTCTCTGTGGCTCATTAAAAATGCCCAGTGTTCTACTACGTTGATCACCATTCGATGCAATTGCCAAAATCCGGCAATTGCAGATGTCGGGCGGGACAACAATGCCCGTGGACAGATTGTCGACGATCTAGGAAGCGCGTGTCGACGGGCCGCTTCTGGCCGGGCGCGGCCGGACGCCGAGCACAACCGAGCGTTCCTCCTGGACCGGTCCGCGTTGGGCGGAAGACGACCCTTCTCAGCCGTTCAATCGTGGGGAGCGAACGGCCGCATCTCGGCGAATACTGGTCATCGTGCCTGCGGCATGCTGGCGGTGGGTCCGACCTCCCACTATGGCACTGCCAATTCCAATGTCTCGTCGATGCTCGGCCAGGGGTGGGTCGGTGTCATCGTGGTCAGAGAGGAACACGCGCTGTGGCCCGGCCTGGCGAGTTAGTCAGCGACGATATCTTCCGCGCAATCAATCCACCCAGGCGTTCGACTGCTTGATCACCGCGGATCACGTGCGCATTTCCGTCTCCACGAAGGCAGGCAGTTGTGCCGTGCTCAACGTAGCGGGTTCCACCCCTCCCACTCATGTGAATAATTCGGCTCATCGGCCTGCAGCCTTGTCGCGCAGGAAGGCGACAAGAGTCGTAAACGCACGCGTCTGGTAGCGGGCCGGCATGTACAGCAGGTACATGGTGGTGCGCAGGAACGCCAGGTCCTGCGGAGGCAGGGGCAACTGCAACAAGGTGCCGGCCGCCAGGTCGCGCTCCACCATGTAGCGGGGCACCAGGCCGACGCCCAGGCCCTGAAGGATGGCGTCGCGCAGGAAGAAGAAATTGGCCGACATAAGACGGGGTCGGATAGGCCGTGTCCCGCCGGCCGCGCCGGCCCAGCCCGCCGCGTGAAGTTTCTGGCCGGTCAGTTCCGACGTGATCAGCGGCAGGTCTCGAAACTGGTCGAGGGTGTGCGGCATGCCGTATTGGCTTACCAGCTCCGGCGTGGCGCAGGCCACGTACTCGACATCGCCCAGGCTATGGGCCACGGCATTGGCGGGCGTTTCCGCCATGACACGGATGGAGAAGTCCACCGCGCCCTTGATCAGGTCCTCGATGTCGTTATCGAAAATCACATTGAGCGTGATGGCCGGGTACATCGTCATGAATTCGATAAACCAGGCCGACATGGTGTGCTGGCCGAATCCGCTTGGCACGCTGAGCCGCACCGTGCCGCTCAGGCGCTTGCCCAGGCTCTGCACCGACTCCTGGGCCGCCATCAACTCGTGGCGGATCGCGCGGCCATGTTCGTAGAGCTGCCATCCCAGTTCCGTGGGTTCGAGCTGCCGGGTGCTGCGCCTCAGCAGTTCGGCGCCCAACTGCCGCTCGAAATGGTTGAGCCGCTTGCTCACATTGGCGCGGCTCATGCCGAGCTGGTTTGCAGCTCGGCTCAGGTTTCCGGCGTCGATGATTTCGACCAGCAATGCCAGCGCGTTCAGGTCCATTGTCAACCTTGAGTATTCATATATGTTGAAAACCGGTTGCAATTGTCAAGCATTCGGAACATATGGACAATCACCGCTGGTAAAGAAAACCGGACCTCCCTGCAGGCACAGATCCGGACGCGGGGAGACGCAATCAATGAAGCAAGAAAATATGGCATCGCTGCCGCTGGCCGGTGTGCGGGTGCTGGACCTGTCGCGTGTGCTGGCAGGACCGATGTGCGCGATGGCGCTGGCCGACCTGGGCGCGGACGTCATCAAGGTGGAACATCCCGCCCGTGGCGACGACACCCGAGACTGGGGCGTGCGCATCGGCACGCGCAATACCTCCTATTTCAATAGCGCGAACCGCAACAAGCGGTCCGTGACACTCGATCTGCAAAGCGAGGCCGGTCTGGCGCTGGCACGCCAACTGGCCGCGCAGTGCGACGTGGTCATCCAGAACTTCAAGGTGGGCGGAGCGGAGAAGCTCGGCCTGGGTTACGAGCAGCTCAGCGAAATCAATCCGCGCCTGGTCTACTGCTCGATTTCCGGTTATGCGCGTTTTACGCCGGAAGCGGAACGTCCGGGCTACGACCTCGTCGTGCAGGGCGAGTCCGGCGTGATGGCTACCAACGGCGAGGCCGGGCAGGGGCCGCTGAAGTTCGGCGTGGCAGCGGTCGACATGTTCACGGGCATGTATTCGGCCCAGGCGATCCTGGCTGCGCTGTTTGCGCGCCAGTCCACCGGCCGTGGCCGACACGTGCAGATGGCGCTCTACGACTGCGGCGTGATGATCACGTCCTACTACGGCATGGAAGCCTTGCTCAAGGCCGGCGATCCACCCAAGTTCGGCAATGCGCATCCGTCCATCGTGCCGTACGGCGTGTTCGAGGCCGCCGATGGCCCGCTGGTGATCACGGTCGGCAACAACGGACAGTTCCAGCGCTTCTGCCGCGAGGTCATCGACTGCCCCGAATGGGCCGATGACGAACGCTTTGCCACCAACACGGCGCGCTCGGCCCATCGCGATGTACTCCTCGCGGAGGTACGGGAGCGGCTGCAGCGCTTTACGCGCGCCGAGCTGCTGCAACGCCTGACGGCCGCGCAGATTCCGTGCGGCGAGGTGCTGGGCATGCTGGATGCCTTGCAATCGGAACGCACCGCGCAGGCTGGCCTGCTGCATCGCTTCGAGGACAGCGAGGCCGGTGCCCAGGCGGTGCTCGCCCCGCCGTATGCGCTCGATGGGCAGCGACTGCCCGTTCGCATGCCGCCGCCCCACATGGGAGAGCACACACATGAAGTGTTCAAGGAATTGCTAAAGCTCGACGACAGCGCCATCGCGGATCTGCAATCCAGAGGCGTGATTTGACACCCCGAATTTTCGATCGACAGGAGACAAGACAATGACCAAGCTGCTAATCAGCCGCCGCCAGGTACTGAAGGCCGGCGCTGCCGCGTCGATGGCCGCCGTGATGCCCTCGGTGCTGGCCAAGACCGGCTGGCCCGACAAGTTCATCAAGATGGTGGTCGCATTCCCTGCCGGTGGCCCCACCGATACCGCCGCGCGCATCGTGGCGCAGAAGCTGTCGGGACGGCTCGGCCAGCAGGTCATCATCGAAAACAAGCCCGGCGCATCGGGCTCGATCGGCACCGCCAGCTTTATCCGCAGCCCCGCCGACGGCTACAACCTGTCGATGTTCGGCATGCCGGCCTTGCTGGCGCCGCTGATGTACAAGACCAATGCCTACGATGTGAAGAAGGACTTTCTGTCCGTGGCCACGGTCTACGTACTGCCGATGGCCATCGTCATCAACCCGGCCGTGGTGCCCCATGTCGAAACGCTGCCTGATCTGATCCGCTTCGCCAAGGCAAGCAAGACGCCGTTGAGCTACACCAGCTCCGGCACCGGCAGCTTCGGCCATCTGGCCATGGAGCAGTTGAAGGACCTAGGCGGTTTCGATGTGCTGCACGTGCCTTACCGTGGTAGCGCGCCCGCCGTGGCTGACCTGCTCGGCGGCCAGGTGGGCATCATGTTCGCCGACGTCGTGGCGGCCCTGCCTCATATCCGCGCCGGCAAGCTCAAGGCCATCGCGCTGAGCTCGCCCAACGCCCGCGTGCTGTTGCCTGGCGTGAAGACCGTGTCGGAGCAAGGCTTCCCGGGCTTCGACTTCGACTCTTGGGGTGGCCTGATCGCGCCACTGGACACGCCGCAACCCATCGTCGACCGGATCGCCAGCGAAACGCGCGACATCATCGGCAAGGACAAGGAGTTGCAGCAGAAGCTGGTCAGCGCAGGGGCGATTGCATCGTTCCAGGACGGCAAGGAGATGCAGGCGCGCCTCAACAAGGACTACGACCGCTGGAGCGCCATCGTCAAGGCCAAGGGCATCAGTGCAAGCTGACGCTCGCTAGCGGTGGTGGTTAGCCTCTATGAACGGTTCCACCAATCCGTTGCATTGACCGGTTGAATCCGCAGCATGAACGGCCATCCGCCGACGCAGCCGAACCGCCCAACCCTCCTGGCTGACCGTCGGCTACACTGAGTTTCGTCCGAGTTCGGCGTTATTTATGACCTCGGGAGAAGCTTCCCGATTGCCTGATGCCGGACTCCTTACCCAGGATGCTGCGCATGACGATTCCCGACACACCGGCTGAAGCCCACGCTCCGGGCACCTGGCGGTTCCGCGCCGGCATTGGTGTCTTCGTGCTCGCGTACGCGGTTTGGGGCCTCGTCCCAATCGCAGCCTTTGCGGGCGTATCCGCCACCGGTATCGCGACGCTGACGGGCGGGATCGTGGTCGTCAATAAGATCATGCTGCTGGCTAGCATCGCAGTGATGGGCAAGCCGGGATTCGAGCGGCTGAAGGCTCTGCTGTTGCGCCGCCTCAGCCCTCCTGGCGACACCGTGGGGCCGACACGTCACGCCATCGGCCTCGTGATGTTCTGCCTGCCACTGGCCTCGGCCATGTTCGAACCCTACGTGGATGCGATCTGGCCCGGGCTTCGGCCAAAGATGTGGGAGGCACAGTTGGTCGGCGACCTGATGCTGGTCGCAAGCTTCTTCGTGCTCGGCGGCGATTTCTGGAACAAGTTTCGGGCGCTGTTCACCCGTACTACGAGAACGCTGGATGATGGCGGGTCGGGGTCTCGCGCGTGACCAGAAATATTGGTGACGTGGCGAAAATGTCCTGCGTGACGACGGGATTTGGTCGTCGAAATCTGTCAGGGTCGCGAGGGTGCGTAGAAGCTAACATGCGACGAAAATAAGCCTACGAAGGTCGCAGGTTGGGTGACGGTGCAAGGGTCAGTCACGACATGAAGCGGCCTATGCATGTATGCCCGAAGCATTTCAGTCCCTCCGGTGCAGGGGATAGGTTCCTTAACGTTTGGCTGGAGTAGCGGAACCCGCGCAACAAGCACGTCCTTCTTGAATGGGCGGGCACTTGACCGAGCCATACGAACAGAAGACACAACAGTCGCCAGACTTCGGGGAAAGCAAGGCTTTGCACCTCGTGCATTCATAGAAATAGATGCAAGCGTCAGTCGGCATCACTTCGACCGACACGTATCCGCAATGCGGGCAGGTCAACGCGGACTCAAGCATGGTTGTCGTCATTTTCATTGCTCCCATGCACAAAAATCGGCTGTGAATCGTCAACAATTCTACCGCCAAGACGAACATCGCTTTCTGGCCGATACCGGCCGACCGTGGCAAGGTCTCGCCGCGAGCAGGAGTGGGTTCGCACTGCTTACGTAATTGTGAATAGTTTCTGTATTAGTGCAGGGCTAACGCTAACGTTGATATATAGGAAAAGGCGAGGGCGAGAGGGCGCACCCATCTGCGGCGAGCCAGCGTTGCGCTCGTCGCTTGCGGATTCGCTTATCGTGCCGACCTATCGCTCTGCAGCTTGGTGGGCACCGTCAAGATAGGGGTCACGAGCGCTGTTTCTCGCGCCGTCAGTGAAGACATCGCGTGGGCGATGCACTTGATCCATGGTGGTTCCATGGTTTTGAGGTGACGTATCGGCAGCGGATGCCAATGGCGCAATGGAGGCCAGGGTGGCAATAAGCGAGGCGGTGAGGATCAGTCGACGGGGTGTATTCATTATGCTCTCCTTTGAGTTGCGCAGTAGAAAGCCCCTGCGTGGAGAAAAGTCTAGGCCCTTGTCCGCTACCGATTGATGGCTAAACAATTACGTTATTGAAATGTAGATATGCGATAAATATGATTGAAAATTACAGATAGCCGTTAAGGTGGCCATTTCCATGGAAATATAATCGCCTCCTGTTTATGACAGAGCGATCAAGAATCGTGAGAAGGAAAGTAGTATTGATGATTCGAAAGCGGAGCCGCTTTCTACACGGATAGCGACGATGTTGCCCACTAGGTATGCGGGATTGTCCTATTGTCAGGAAATTCCAGTTGGAAGGACGTAGTGGCATTCAGTACGGAGCGAACAGAAACCGCTCCGTGGTGAAGGTCCATGATGGTTTTGACGATTGCAAGCCCAATTCCCGATGATTCACCAGAGTTGGCGCGCGCGGGGTCTGCGCGAAAAAAGCGGTCGAAGAGGAGGGATAGATGCTCCGGGGCAATGCCTGGTCCGACGTTTTCCACCTTAACTTGAGCGACACCTCCAGTGTGTCGACCGTGAACGGTTACTCTGGTGCCCTCATTGGCATAGCGGATTGCGTTTGAGAGCAAGTTACTTAACGCGCGTCGGAAGAGCGTTGGGTCTGCGAAAACCTTCCCTTGCGCATTCACCTGGATGGTTATTTGCCGTGCTTCCGCCAATGATTCAAAGTAGTCTGCCTGTCGATGCAGTTCCTCGCGAAGGTCGAGCTCCGTAGCGCGAATGGCTACCCGTGCATTGTCGGCTCTTGCCAGGAAGAGCATGTTCTCAATCATTCGAGAAAGGCGCTCATACTCTTCAACATTCGAGACCAGCAGCGATTGGTACTCTTCAATAGATCGGTCGCTGCTCAGTGCGACTTGGGTCTGTCCGAGCAGATTGGTAATTGGCGTACGGAAGTCGTGGGCAAGGTCCGCTGAAAACTGCGAAAGCCTATCGTACCGTTCGCGGAGACGGTCGATCATTCTCTGCAGGGCGCGCGCCAAATCATCTAATTCCGCAGGCAGCCTGGATGGATCAACGGGTAGCGCTCCACTTGTAAAGGTCACTGAGGCCGTGCCGGCTGCGATACTTCGCAATGGCGCCATGCCAGCCCGAAGCGCCGCGTATCCCAGCCCGCCTGCACCGACTGTGCCCAAGAGGACTGCGATAAATAGTTTCCAGCGATAGTCTCGCAGGAGGGAAACACGACTGCTAGCGACCTGATACAGTTCCACCACTACAGGTGATGCCTCACCGCTGACGCTAGCCTTGATAGTGGTCATGCGTACCGGCATGTCGCTCGGTGTGCTCCAGGCCTGAATTGACCCGGCCGCGTCCCGCACTTTGGCGTAAGCGCCGCCAGCAATCGGCTTTATCCCATACCTTGCACCGGCCGCCGCCAACTGCACGCCGCGCGCATCCAATATGCGGATGCCGAACTCCTCGTTTCCTTTCACCACGCCAAGTACCTCCTCCCATCGGTTTTCGGTGGGGGAGCTTCGAAGCTCAGCTAGTTCCTGTTGGGCTCGCGCGGCTTTGCGGAGAAGTTCAGCGTCGTCGCGATCGATGATTTGGCTTGCGAGGGAACCATACAGATAGATTCCCACGCCGGAAAAAGTTAGTCCGGCGATCAGGGCAAATGCAAGTGCGAGCCGAGCGGTAAGCGACCTTTTACGCATCAAGACTGTCGGTTCTCAAGGACGTAGCCGATGCCGCGGACGCTATGGATAAGTTTGGGAGCGTAAGTGTCATCCATCTTCGCTCGAAGGCGTCGAATCGCCACGTCCACGACGTTCGTGTCGCTGTCGAAGTTCATATCCCAAACGTGTGAGGCGATTTGCGTGCGACTAAGGACTTCGCCGTGTCGTCGCGCGAGGAAGTGGAGCAATGCGAACTCCCTGGGCGATAAGTCGATGCGTATTCCTCCTCGGGAGACTCGGTGACGCAAAAGGTCGATTTCCAAGTCCTCGATTTCGATGCGCTCAGCCTCGCGCGCTGGTCCGCGCCGCAGCAGCGTCCGGGCACGCGCTAGCAATTCTACGAAAGCAAAGGGTTTTGCGAGGTAGTCATCGCCGCCAAGCTCGAGCCCTTTCACTCTGTCCTCGACTTCATCGCGTGCGGTCAGGAAGAGCACGGGCGTATCTTTGTGTTCCCGGAGTTCCTTGAGCACCTCCCATCCGTTCATGCCAGGCAGCATGACATCAAGGATGACCAGGTCGTAGTCCCCGTCGATTGCGTGGTGCAGGCCATCCCGTCCAGTCGACGCAAGATCGACGACGAAGGATGACTCGGTGAGGCCCTTCCGGAGGTACTCGCCAGTCTTAGGTTCATCTTCGATTACCAAGATCTTCATGTTCTCATCCTCAACTGCACGGGGCCGCAGTTCAAACGATGCTGCCGATGATAACGGCGCAGGTTCGCCTATTGGATGACAAGACTGTAATCGTTTCGTCCCCGTTTGAAAGGGTGTTGCGTACATAGAATCGCCGCTAATTCTGGATGACCGGCGCCGACAGCGCCTGGAGTGAACCATGTGGATTGTGCGGCTTGCGCTACGTCGGCCATATACTTTTGTCGTCTTGGCAATACTTTTGCTTTTGGCCGGGCCGTTGGCCATTCTGCGCACGCCAACAGACATTTTTCCTTCCATTGACATCCCAGTTGTTAGCGTCGTGTGGAGCTACAACGGCCTTTCTGCGCAAGATATGTCGCAGCGGATCGTGACAGGATATGAGCGCTCCCTTACGAACAGCGTGGATGACATCGAGCATATCGAGTCCCAAACGCTACCGGGCGTAAGCGTTATCAAGGTGTTCTTTCACCCGGGGGCAGACATAAATCGCGCTATAGCCCAGACGACGTCCGGGGCACAATCGCTTTTGAAGACGATGCCACCAGGAACGACTGCTCCACTGGTGCTGAGCTACAACGCCTCGACCGTCCCAATCCTCCGGCTAGCCCTAGGCAGTGACACGCTTCCCGAGCAAGAACTCTACGATCTGGGGAACAGCTTTATCCGTACTCAGCTTGCAACCGTGCAAGGGGCATCAATTCCTCTGCCATACGGTGGCAAGGTCCGCCAGGTGGCTGTCGACCTCAATACGGAAGCACTGCAGGCGCGAGGTCTGTCGCCTCTCGATGTGGTCAATGCGATCAACGCCCAGAATCTCACCTTGCCGGGTGGAACGGCAAAGATTGGCGCGCTTGAATATCGGGTGGACCTGAATGGCAGTACCCAAACCATCTCGGCACTCAATGACTTGCCAATTCGCAGTGGGGCGGAAGGCACGGTCTACGTGCGTGACGTCGCTCAGGTACGCGACGGCTACGCTCCTCAATTGAATGTCGTTCGGCGTGACGGAAAGCGTTCGGCACTCTTGGAGATCGAGAAGAGCGGGAACGCGTCGACGCTCTCCATCATCTCGCAAATCAAGGCACTGCTACCGGACGTGACGGCCGGATTGCCGAAATCTCTGGTGGTGCAACCCATCTCCGACCAATCAATCTTCGTGACATCTGCTATTGACGGCGTGTTGCATGAAGCATTGATAGCCGCATGCCTGACTGCGGCGATGATTCTGCTATTCCTTGGAAGCTGGCGCGCCACTCTCATTATTGCTGTCACCATTCCGCTGTCGGTCTTGGCTGCCCTCATCGCTTTGTCGGCGTTGGGCCAAACTTTGAACATCATGACGTTGGGCGGCTTGGCTCTTGCAGTAGGTGTGCTAGTAGACGATGCAACGGTAGCGATCGAGAATATTACGCACCACAGGGAGATGGGCAAGCCGCTGGAAGACGCGATCCTGGATGGGTCTGCACAGATCGCATTGCCGACGCTCGTATCTACCCTCTGCATTTGTATCGTGTTCTTGCCGATGTTCATGCTGAGCGGCGTCGCTCGTTACCTGTTCGTTCCGCTCGCAGAGGCGGTGGTGTTTGCGATGATGGCGTCGTACTTTCTCTCGCGCACCTTGATCCCCACGTTGGCCCACTATCTCTTCAGCCGAGAGCCTAGCGGGCATCATCCGGAAGGCCGCTTTGCCCGCTGGTTTTCTCGCGTGCATTCGAAATTCGAGCAGGGTTTCGAGCGTGTCCGCCAGTCCTACGCAAATGTTCTGGAGCTTGCGCTGGGATCCCCACGGCGCGCTATGGCACTTTCCGCAATGCTCTGCGTGTGCTCAATGACTTTAGTGCCGTTTCTGGGCCAGGACTTCTTCCCGGCAGTGGACAGTGGCGAGATCCGCCTTCATATGCGAGCGCGTACAGGTACGCGGATTGAAGAGACTGCGCGCCTGGTTGACCAGGTTGAGACGAAGATCCGCGCAACGGTGGGTCCCACTCATGTTGCGAGCATTGTGGACAACATCGGCCTCCCCGTCAGCGGCATCAACTTGACTTACGACTCCGCGCTGCCCATCGGAACGGGCGATGCCGAGATTCTGATCTCGTTGAATCCCTCTGCTGGAAAGTCATCGGCGCTCATCGAGAAGCTCGATGCCGAGTTGCCGGTGGCATTCCCAGGAGTGAGCTTCTCATTTTTGCCCGGTGATATGGTCAGCCAAATCCTGAACTTTGGCCTCCCTGCACCGATTGACGTGCAGATCGTGGGTAATGATGCTGCCGGAAATCGCACTGTCGCAAATGACTTGTTGCGGAAGCTGTCGGCCGTGCGCGGCCTTAGCGATCTACATCTGCAGCAACCGGATGATCAGCCTGCATTGACGGTGAACGTAGACCGCACTCGTGCGTTGCAGGCAGGGATGCAGCAACGTGACGTTGCACAGAACCTTCTTATCGCGTTATCGGGGAGTAGCCAGACGTCTCCAAACTTCTGGCTGAACCCCAAGAATGGGGTGAGCTACCCGTTGCTGATTTCGGTTCCGCAGTACGCAATGGACTCCCTCCAGACGCTGTCGAATATCCCGCTTGGGATTGGTGCGGAGACGCTTAGGCAGGGCGGTGCGGCGCAGCTTGGCCAGTTTGGCACAGTAAGTCGAAGCAGCCAGCCGGGTGTGATTTCCCATTACAACGTACAACCGGTACTCGATTTGTTTGGTTCTGTGCGGGGCCGTGACCTGGGAGCAGTGTCTGCAGACGTGCAGCGTGTCGTCGACAGTGTCCGTCCAGGCTTGCCGGCTGGCTCTCGCATTGTGGTTCGCGGCCAGGTCCAAACAATGCAGGCATCGTTTGCTGGATTGCTTGCGGGACTGGCTGCGGCCATTGCGCTGGTCTACCTCCTGATGGTCGTGAACTTCCAGTCGTGGCTGGATCCGCTTGCCATTGTCGGCGCGTTGCCGGTCGCGCTGTCCGGGATGGCATGGATGCTATTTGCCACCTACACAACGATTAGCGTCCCTGCGCTGACGGGGGCAATCATGTGCGTTGGCATTGCTACGGCTAACAGCATTCTCGTTGTTAGCCGTGCCCGGGAGCTATTGAATGAAGGGAAGGGAGCCGTCGATGCAGCGTATGAGGCAGGGTTCGGACGGTTCCGGCCTGTCGTGATGACGGCCCTTGCGATGCTGTTCGGCATGGTTCCCATGGCATTGGGAGCGGGAAGTGCGGGCGCGCAAAACGCACCGCTGGGCCGCGTCGTTATTGGCGGTCTGGCCTTTGGAACCGTCGCGACCCTCGTGCTCGTCCCCACATTCTTCGCGGTCTTGCATGGTTGGCTCGAAAAGCGAGCCAACTCGCGCCAAAACACAGTGAAAGTACAGAGTCCGGTATGACCCAAATCGAACGAAAGAACAATAGTCGCGTGCCGTTGTCCCGCAGGCACATCAAGACAGCAATCGCGGTGGGGATCGTGGCAGCTGCAGCGCTGATTGTGGGTATCGTCCCTCGAGTGCATGGTGAGGCTGCCCTGCAGAAGCGCAGTATCGACGCACAGACTCCGGTTGTCAGCATTGTTTCCCCGAAGCCGGCGACATCCTCGCAGGAGATCACGCTGCCTGCCGACGTGCGCGCCTATCAGGATGCGGCCATCCATGCGCGGGTGAATGGCTACCTTCGAAAGTGGTATGTGGATATCGGTACTGAGGTAAAGGCTGGCCAGCTGCTGGCCGAAATCGACGCTCCGGAAGTTGCCGACCAACTTCGGCAGGCACGCGCAGACGAAGAGACCGCCTCTGCCAACTACGCACTCGCGAAGACTACGGCCGACAGATGGAAGGATCTGCAGTCCACCAACTCGGTAGCGCAGCAGGAAACCGACCAGAAGGTCGCTGACATGCAGGCCAAGGCGGCATTGCTAGCTTCGGCACGCTCGAATACGGCGCGCGTCGCGCAACTGGCTTCGTACACGCAGATTCGGGCGCCGTTCGATGGTGTGATCACTGCGCGGAACGTGGACGCCGGCGCGCTTATTGATGCGGGGAGTGCGCCTAACCAGGGGCGCGAACTGTTTCACATCTCGGCAGGCAGCCGTCTTCGTGTCTATGTTCAGGTCCCACAGTCAGTGAGTGCAGCGGTTGCGCCAGGCACCAAGGCTTGGTTGGCGCTACCGCAATCGCCAGACCACCACTTCCCGGCCACAATTACGCGGACGGCGGGGGCAATGGACCCGGTGACCCGTAGTCTCCGAGTCGAGCTCGATGTGGACAGCCAAGGTGGAAAGATCCTCCCAGGTGCCTACGCCGAGGTCCATATTGTGCCGGAAGCGGATAGGGCGGGATTGGATCTGCCCGCGAGTACTCTGATGTTTCCCGCCGGCGGAGCATCGGTGGCAATCGTCGACCAAAACGGGAAGGTTGCGATTCAGAAAATCCAGTTGGGACGTGACTTTGGTTCGCACGTAGAGGTCTTGGGCGGGCTGGCTGCGAGTGCCAAGGTTATCGTGAACCCGGGGGATGGGCTCGTCGGCGGCACGCGCGTCAGAGTGTCTTCGCCGCAGAAGGTCGCGTCTCAAGGAGCTGAATCGTGAGGAGGCTGGCCATAAGTGTGGTTTGTGTATGGCTAGCGGGATGCTCTTTCGCACCGATTTACCACATTCCGGAGATGGATCTTCCAGCAAAGTATGCAGAAGCGAGCGATCCAGTCCTGAGTCAGATTCCCGCTGAGTGGTGGACGTCTTACCATGACGACGACCTTGATGCGTTAATTCGACGCATCGATGTGACAAATCAAACGCTCAAGAAATCGATAGCCCTTCTGCAAGACTCCCGAGCCCAGGCTGATGCGGCACGCGCAGCGTATTTCCCGACAGCCGGCGCGAATGCCAGCGCTACCAGTAGTCATGTGTCGGCAAACGTAGTTGGACGGTCGCTGGCCGGAAAAACTACGCCGGACCGGCTTATCGGATTCAGCGCGACCTGGGAGCCTGACCTTTTTGGGCGAATCGGCAATGCTGTCGATGCGGCAACGTCTCGGGTGCAAGCAAATGCGGATGATGTCGCCGCAGTTCGGCTGACCTTGCAGGCGGAAGTCGCTACGGATTACTTTGCGATCCGCTCGCTTGACCGCGAGGCATCGCTGCTAAGGCAGACGGTGGACGCTTATTCTTCGGTGCTCTCGATGGTCACTAACAGATATAAGGGCGGAATTGCGGCTGAGAGCGATGTTGCGCAGGCTCAGGCTCAGCGCGACAGTACTAAAGCTCAATTGGCTGACTTAACCCTTGCGCGAACACAACTACAGCATGCGCTCGCAACGCTGGTGGGCGAGCCTGCCAGTACGTTTTCGATCGCACCACATGACGCCTATGGAACGCAACTTCCTGAGATACCTGCAGCAGTTCCCAGCGAGTTATTGAAGCGACGTCCGGACATAGCCGCAGTAGAACGTCGTGTTTCGGCGGCCAATTCTCAAATCGGCGTTGCCAAGGCCGCGTTTTTTCCGAGTCTCATGCTCAATCTGAGCGGGGGTGTCGAGAGCTCAGGCTTGGCCGGACTCCTTACGGCCCCAGGTCGGTTCTGGGCGGTGGGGCCTGCCTTGGCTGCGACAATCTTCGACGGAGGGAAGCGCCAAGCCGGCGTGGACAGTGCCCAGGCGCAATTCGATGCTGCTGCGGCCGATTACCGGCAGACCGTGCTAACGGCGGTCCAAGACGTGGAGGACAACTACTCGGCCACGAGCCTCCTGAAGGAGGCTGCATCGAGTCAGGAAGCCGCAGTCCAGGCGTCGCAACGCGCGCTCGCGCAGGCGACGGATCGCTACAAGAAAGGAGCGGCAGCATACCTCGACGTTAATGTGGTGGAGGCAACGACGCTCACTAACGAACGCACGCTCGAGAGTATTCATCGACGTCAGTTAGTCTCCAGCGTAGCGCTCTTTCGCTCGCTTGGGGGAGGCTGGCAGGCTAAGGATGGGGCTGATGCTCAGACGACCAATGTCGACCCTCTGGCGACGTCAGAACCGGCGACACCGGAAGGACCACATTCGAAGCGTTAGTTGTCGCTGAAAGCCGGCAGCTCCTCCGTGCCGACTATGCATTGGGGCCAAGGCTTGCCTGGCATCGCCGGTTGAACTAAGCTGAGACGCATGACCCAATTGACCGTCAACTCGATTATTTGCGCCGTGAGAATCTCGGCGGGATAGCTATTGAGTTGACAATACGCAATCACAACCCGCCCAGAAGGCGGGTTTTTTGCTTTCTCGGGCTACACGGAGCGCTTGGAAATGAATCAAGAAACGAGCGTAGTCGCCTGTAGCGATACGGCTGCCTTGCATATGGTTTGCGGGAAGATCGCCTCGGGTAAATCCTCACTGACGGCACGCTTGGCCGCCGCCCCTCGGAGTGTTCTGCTGAGCGAGGACAAATGGATAGCATGTCTCTACCCAGACGAAATCCATACGCTATCCGATTACATAAACCGCACAGCGCGCATAAGAACACTTCTTACCGACCACATCGTGTCGCTGCTCTCGGCGGGTACATCCGTGGTTCTGGACTTCCCTTTCAATACCGTCGGCGCGCGGGCGTGGGGCGCCTCATTATTCCGGGCGGCCGGCTGCGAGCATCGACTCCATTATCTGGAGGTGAGCGACGAGATCTGCAAAACCCGCCTAAAGGCCAGGAACCTGTCAGGCGAGCATCCTTTCCAGACATCAGAAGAGCAGTTCGATCAGATAACCAGCTATTTCGTGCCCCCGGCGCACGGCGAAGGTTTCAATCTGATCATCTATGACGAGACTGGGAAGGTCCGTTACTAGGCGGACTCGCGACGTTCGAGTGCCCGGTTAGAGGGGGGCGGTTCGCTCCTGACCGATCGCGGACGTCGGGCCATAGACACCCAAGATCGGGCTTCGGTCGGCCGGTATCGGCCATGAAGCGGTCGGTTGACCCCGCAGTCCAATTTGAATAGCCGAGGTCTCGTCGGCCCTCGCTCAACGACCGGTTTCCGGTGAGCGAATTGGCGGTGGCGCTGCCTCAGCCCGGCCATTTACTGCCGCTCGTCAGTCCAAATACACCTGTCACTCGAACGACCGGTGCACTCCGAAACCTGCCAGTATTTAGCTTGCACGACACCACCTCTTTAGCGCGACCATGGCCATCGAATGCCGCGGAGCGTGAGACCCGGTGCTAGCTTCGTTTCACCCAACCTGCGTAGTTGGGAGACGCCCCAACGGATGCAAAGCCCTTTCAGCATCATTCGGTGAAGTATGCAGCCTGGTTCACGTTCATGAATGCCGGATCAATAAGCTCCAGCAGCACGGGCAATACCTGTCAACCCAAGTCAGGGCTTGACAGTGAGGCGGTCCTGAGGCAGCTCACATCCCCCGGATTGCCGCCATGACGCGAACGCCCAGATTCTGCGTGTTCAAATCTGTGCCCGTCGAACTCCTCAGGCTGACGTTCAACTCGGCCGCAAGAGTGCGCAATACCGGCATTACCGGCTCCACAGAGACGCCGTCCTTGTCAACTTCGATGGTCCCGCTGGCCAGGCGCCGGATAACGAAATCTCCGAACTCCACGGAGGCCGCCGCTGCCGCCGGCTCGTAGCTGATGTCCTCACCACCCGGCATGGCTTTGCACAGGCTGTCGACAGCGTCCAGCGTCGGCTGGCCGCCCCACTGATTTGAAAGGGCGTAGGTGCGCCCGTCGATGCGGAACAAGTCTGCGTCAGAAGTGAAATAGCGGTCCGCATTCTTCCCGATGACGGCCTTGAGGTCAGCCTGGCTGAGCAAACCGTCGGCGGCAAAGCAAAGATTCGGTTTGCCAAGGATCGCGTCCTTGATGCTTTGCACAGGCATGCCGCGTCGAATCGCCGCTGCAACCATTTCGTAGATGAGCCTGCCTTTTGGTAGCTTGAGGTATGACGCGTCGCCGATGTAAAGATCGTAGCGCGTGGTGTCACGACTGCTCGCCCGCACAATATCCTGCTCGACCGACTTCTCGCGGACAGCCACCTGATACTGTTCAGCTTCAGGAAGCGGAATGACCTGGTTCACGTCCAGCAGGATGCGCCCATCGAACACGTGCGGTCGCATCTGGACGCACCGGATGTCCAGCCCCTGCTCGTTGAGCCACAGGACGGCGGTCGTCAATTCCTGAGGGAAGGTGGCAGATGCGAGGACGATGCGCACGGTATCCGAGAGCGCGACGGGCCCCACTTCCTGCCCGAGGAACTCGCGGATGGCCTGCTCCGCATCCTCATCCGAGCCGATCGCGCGCAGGTACTTTCTGTGCGCTTCCACGGCCTGGTCAAAGCGCATCGTGGAGATCATCGCCGCGTAACGTATCGCCTGAAGCTCCATGTGGGCGCCGCTATCGCGCTTGATCTCCACGACGACGAGGCGCGCGTTCTCGTCAAGGCACAGGAGATCGATCCGCCGATTAGCGCCTTCCCAATCGCCAAATTCCTCGGCCAGCACCATCGTCTCAATCCCGGGCGTCACTGTGTTGATGTGCGAGCGCAACGCCCGCTGGATGTTCGCCCGCTCGAGGAGCCCCAGCTTGGCAAACGTCGCCTCGCTGATGGGCGTCAGGGTGTCGTTGGATATTTCGAAGAGGGCCATGTCGGTAGGCAGCGGAAAATGAGACAGAAATGATACGCCCAACACCCCAAAACTCGCCGGGGCTTACGGATTAGACCGTCATCCCATGCTTGCGCTTCAGATTTTCAATGTGCTCGACATCTGTCTCATTGGTTATTGCGAGACGTGCAGCCTCCAAGCGACCAATGCAAAACTGCATGCGATTGAGAGACATGATCTCGGCGGTCTGTTGGTGGATGTGATCGACACCCCCAGAGAGACTAAAAACACCAGGAGGGACTGCAGTTTTGAACTGGGAATCTCCTGTGAAAACCACAACCGACATAATGCAATCGGCAGGAAGAAAGTCGAGCAATTCTTGAACGGCTCGAACGTGCCGATAATTCTGAGAGATTGGGTTCTGGAACTGAAACTTCCGCTTGAACAGGACTTGAGTCCATCTTGCGTGTTTGCCATTGGCGAAAATCCAGCCCTTGTAGTCCTTAGTTTCTATGACGAATACACCGAACCTTGAAACTAGGATGTGGTCAACCTGGGTCGTACCACCTTGCACCTGCAGGGTGATGTGATTCATCAGGTGGTAGTTTGGCGCAGTGAAGTGCCTTCGTATCTCGCGAGAAAGTCGTGCCTCTCCGCGATTCTGAAACGAGAGCGTATGAGAGCGGCTGCGGCCGAACGCAAAGCCAATGGCAAGACCAACTAGAGCGCAGAGTAGCGGTGCCGTAAGAATGCCGGTTCCTAGGATAGCCGTGATGGTCTTGCTCATGGTGGGTGCTTCGTTACCAAGATTGAGATTCGAGCCGCCTGCTCCGAGCCGGGCGAGCTGTGAACTAGTCGCGGCGCGGATTGGGTCGTTTGATGATCCATTCGCCCGATAGAATCCGGCGAACTCGATACCAAAGTAGGCGTAACGCGGTGGCGTGACTTTGCCCGGGCTGCCCTTAGGTTTACATTTGGTGCCATGTGGCGATGAGTGCGCTTGGTATCTGATCTGGTCCAAGACGCATGCACGAGGGGAGAGGGACGATATATGCGGTGGTCGCGAGTTTTTGTTCTGGGTCTGGCAGGGGCAACCGCAGCTTGGCGGTCGGCGGCCGGGTCGAGTTCGGCCAATCTGAGCCACTCGACGAACCACCAAGGATAGCCGCCACTGACTCGGGGGGGCGGGGACTGACCGTCGGTCTGACCATCGTCCGGTGCCGGCGCGAGCGGATGGTGCTGCATCGCCCGTTCCGGGTCGAGCCGGTTGATCTGCCGTTGGCGCTTGACGTGCAGCGGCGCCTGGTGCGGGCGAGGGGGGCGCCTGGCAGCGTGCGGGCAGGCGCTGCGAACCGCCGGTTGTCGCGCTGTGCCTGCACTTCGGCCGCAATCGCCAGTGCGTGCTCCCAAGACGCTTGTTGTCCACGATCGCGACCTGGTCGAACTCCGGGACCGGTATAGGTCGTGTAGGGCAGGGGAGCACCGCCCGCCCACAATTCGGCATGGGGATCGGGGCACTCGGCCACCTCGATGTAGCCATAAAGGCGTTGGCGGCCTCTATGGTGCTGATCTTGTGCAGGCGTAGTTTCTTGCCGTCAGGCTCAGGTCCCCGAGCAAACCAGCCCTCGCTATAAGCCGCTTTTCCGTTACCCTTGTCGTTACGTTATCGCATCGACCGGAGACCGCTTGAAGCCACTCTTTTTCCTGATCCTAGCTCGCGTGCTCGTGCTTGCTGTAGCTGCGGCGTCGCGCGGCCGTCGGCAGAGAGGCACCAACTTCGCCTATGCGCGGCGTCAGTTGATGACGGAGCGCGAAGTCGGTTTTTTCCACAAGCTAAAGGAGTCTTTGCCGCAATCGCATTTGTTCGCGCAAGTCTCCATGTCAGCCATCGTAGATGTGAAGCGCGGAGGCTTGGCCGCGAGGGGGCGCTTTAGCCAAAAGTACGTGGATTTCGTTGTCTGCTCGCCAAATTGTCGAGTTCTATATGTGATCGAGCTGGACGACAAGAGCCACAACTCCGCAGCAGCACAGAAAGCCGACGCGGTAAAAAATGAGATTCTTCTGGCAGCAGGAATTCCGATTAAGCGTTACTCGTCGGTAAAGGTCGACGAAGCAACGCTGGCGCGGGATTCTCAGGAGGCGATCATGGCAGTGGCTGCTGGAGCTGGTGGCGCGAAGCTGCGGCAACCATCTGCTGAAAAACCTGCTGGCGTTCGTATCGATGGACTTTGAGGGCGTCGATTGTCCAGGCCGGGATGGGCCTACGACCGGATTGCCAATCTCGGACTGTTCTGTCGCATCTGCGCAATAGACGGACTAGGTGCTTTCGTTGCAGCCCCGAGGCGTGCTTCTCAAATTCGATCGCACTGACCCAGCGCCTGGACGGATTCTTCATGTCGTCTCCGGCAATAAAATGCCAGCACGTTATCGGCTGGCTTTTGCGTCTTGAATCCCCGTAAACGGGAGCTTGACCCTTGTTTTCCATGACTGCTTAAAACTTGATTCTGTCAAAGCTAAGTTGAAATGTCCGGTGTTCGGCAAAGTTAAAATGTCCGAAAATCAATCGTGAGATTTTGCGGGTATCTGCACCCACTACCGATGACAGACGAAGACTTTGATGCGTACTTGGAAAGCGCTCTGGATGAGCTAGAGGCTAAACAATCCTTGCTTTCAGATGCTTACGGACTTGGCCGCCACGAGCGATTTGTTGTGGACTATGAAAGTTTGACGCTTTCCTTTTTCGAGGGAGAACGCCACTGCGTAACTGCACGGATCCTTCCCATCGCGACGCTTGTGCCCGTTCAGAATAGTCTTCGTTGGGCTTGGGCGAACGAAGTGTTTCCGGAGCCAGTGCGACAGCTTTCCATGGCGGTGAAGGAACCTCATTCGGCTACGGGATTTGATATGTTTGTCCAGGAGGCCATCGAGTGCGACGAGCCCATGGCTTGGGAGATTGCAGCGTTGGCCTGCAAATGCTTGAGAAAGGCAGGGGCTTATCGGATACCGCATCCAACTGCCCACTGCTACGTCCTTATCGAGAGCGTAAGTGCCAGCGCTTTTTAGCTCTGCGTTCCGGTAAGGGGCCAAGGCTCTTGCTGCAAGCGCTGCAGCGCTTCCAGCATGTCGTCATGGTTTATCGAACGCTGGGATTTGGTTCCTGGCGGCCGCCCGCGCTTGCGCGGGGTCCCGTCAGTCCGCGGCACAGATTGGGACCTCCGATTGTCGCGCTTCTCCTGAACGTATTGCGCCAACTGCAGCACGTGCCCGAGGCGCTTGTTGTCCACGATTGCACCTTGGTCGACTTCCGAAAGACGATCGTAGGTCGTGTAGGGCAGGGCAGCGCCATTTGCCCGCGGCTCAATCGTGCCGTCCGGGTAGTGGTAGACATCGATGTAGCGTCCAGCCAGCTTGCGGTGTTCCAGCGTATCGGCCAGCAGGTAGAGCATCTTGTCGTACTGAATCGTCAGGCTCTTGGACACACAACGTGGCTCACGCACGGTGAAGATCAGGTCCAGGTTCTCATCGGATCGCAGCGGACGATGGGCGTTATGGCTGTTGCGCGGCACTTTGGCAAAGCGCGAGTTGTAGTCCGCGATGAACTCCGCCATGAAGGCGTTGGCGGCCTCCATAGTGCTGATCTTGCGCAGGCGTAGTTCCTTGACCAAGCGGTCTTGCAGGGTCAGGTGGGTTCGCTCGACGCGTTCCTTGGCGTGGCTGCCGATAGCGCAGCGCCAAGCGTCCAATCTGGCGCCTCGTTAGGCCGAGAATCTCAGCCGCGCGCCAGACCATCAGGCCGTCGTGCAAGACGGCCTCGATGACCTTGCAACGGTCCAGTTCCCGCATTCCCATGGTGATGGCGTCCGGTCGTGTCATGTCGCGCTCCAGCCAGGCTGTGAGGTACGACATTTCAATCTAGCCCAGGTACGACATTACAACTTAGCCCTTACAGATTAAATGCCAATAATCTATCTTATGTTAAATACTATAGGCACCTGAAATCACGCTTACGATCGGCCGTCCATAGCTGAAATCTTCAAGACGACGATGCCCTCGTCTGTCAGCATCCTGTTGCATAAAGTACAACGACGATAGCGACCTACAGCATGGAGACGCCAATGGAATTCAGCATACCTCCCGTGTCGAGCCTCACGGAAATTGAAGCGATCGAGCGCTCAGACGTCGCGGTTCAGGCATGGAACGCCGCGATTGGTGGCACGGTCTACGGCGCGATTCGCGCTAGCGCCCAGCGGCATGGCGATGCGCCGGCGCTGACCTACATCGATTCGGCCGATGGACCGGCCCGGACGGTGAGCTATCGGGAGCTTTTGGACAACATTACGGCGGCCGCGCGGTTCTTTTCGGAACTGGCTGGCCCGGGCTGTGGGGTGGCCTATATCCTGCCGTCCTTCGTCGAAACGCACTATGTGCTCTGGGGCGCCGAAGCTTGCGGTTTCGCGGTGCCGCTCAACCCCTTCCTTCAGCCAGACGAGATCGTCGATCTTGTCCGTAATTCGGCTGCCGATGTGCTCGTGTTTCCGAAGGGCGAGATCCCTGGCATCGCGGAGCGTGTCGCGGCGATCCGGGCGAATCTTCCGGATGTTCGTCTTGTGGCGGTCGGTCCGGGTGCTGCTCCGGACTTTGCCATCGATTTCAATGCGGTCCTGGCGGACAGCGCCGCGCATGGCGGCGCAACGTGGGAGCCATCGGGCGACAGCGACTCGGTTGTCGCGTATTTCCACACCGGAGGGACGACCGGGCTGCCCAAGCTTGTCGCGCATACCAGCAAGAATCAACTTGCCGCCGCGCTGGGGGCTGCAAGCCTGCTTGGCATGCGCAAGGATGACCGGGTGACCAACGGCATGCCGCTGTTCCACGTTGGCGGGACGATCGTGAGTACCTTGTCGGTCCTGTTGTCGGGGGGCCATATCATCGTGCTCTCGGCTCAAGGACTCCGGAATCCCGCCATGGTGACGGGGATCTGGAAGATCGTCGAACGGTTCGGCATCACGATTTTTGGCGCTGTGCCGACGGCTCTCGGCGCCCTCCTCAACGTCCCGGTCGATGCCGATATTTCATCGATTCGATACGGCCTGACCGGGGCGGCGCCGTGTCCATTCAGCGTGACAAAGCGCTTTGCCGAGGTAACTGGTGTCGAGCTTCACGAGCTGCTTGGCATGACGGAAACCGGCGGTGCGACGGCGGCGGATGCGGCAGGCCAGCGCCCGACAGTGGGTTCCGTGGGCTATCGGCTCCCGTTCACGAGGCTGCGTGTGCGACGCCAAGACGCGGAGCAAGGTCTGGGGGACGATTGCGATCCGCATGAAGTCGGTGTCCTGTTTGTCGAGGGGCCGCATGTTTCGCAAGGCTATCGTGATCCAAGCCAGAATGCCGGGGTGTTTATCGAAGGTGGGCTGAACACCGGAGACCTCGCCTACTTCGACGATGCGGGCAAGCTTTTCATCGCCGGACGCGCAAAGGACCTCATCATCCGCAGCGGCCACAACATCGATCCGGGGATGATCGAACAGGCGATGATGATGCACCCTTCCGTCGCCCTGGCAGCGGCCGTTTCGCTGCCGGACAAGTACGCTGGCGAATTGCCGGTCGTATTTGTCGTGGCAAAGCCTGGCGTCGACATCAATCTGGAAGAACTCGATACCTTTGTCAAAGAGCGGATTGCGGAGCGGCCGGCCTGGCCGAAGGCGATCCACGTGCTGGACCAGTTGCCAACTACGGCCGTCGGCAAGCTGTTCAAGCCTGCCTTGCGGGTCAAGGCCGCTGAGCTACTGCTGCGACCGGCGCTGGAGACAATTGCGTCCAGCGCGCTGAGAGCGGTCGAAGTGAGCGCGGGCGGAAAGCGCGGTCTGCATGTCGATGTGCGACTAGTGGCACCAGATGCCGAGATCGAGCAAGCCGTGAAGGTCCATCTGGAGGGCTATACGTTCACCTGGGCGCTGCATCGCGAGTGATTCCAGGTGGAGTCACCCGCCCTGCTGCTCTACCTCAGGCACGGTGGCTTCGGCTGGTCGATGGATATAGCTCAGGCTTCTTACCGTGGTCGGTGAGAAGCCCAGGTAGCTGGCGAAGGTTCGTGTCATATGTGCGGCGTCCGAGAAGCCGCAATCCTGCGCCAGCGTGCTCAGGCTGCCAGGAGACTGCAGCCTGGCGCATGCGTGTCGGTACTTCCGCCAGAGGGTATAGGTCCGAAGCGGCACGCCTACCTCTTCCACGAAAAGATGGGACAGCCGGCTGACCGAAAGGTCCATCGCTGCCGCCAGCTTGCTCGCGAGATTCGGCTCAGTCCATAGCGTTTCGAATTCCGCCAGCAGGTCCTCTCGGCGCGAAGTCGATTTCGCCCGCAAATGGGGGGAGAAATCCGGCGCCGAAGACAACAGTGCTTCGATGAGCCGGTCGTCCGGCGGGCGAGGCACGGCGCCAAGCAGTTCTCCGCGCAGTGGATCGCGGCAGGCCCGCAGCGGTCCGTCTGGAAGCGCAAGGAACTCCTTGTCTCCCAATGCCTTGCGTGTCGACAGAAAAAGCGGGTGCCCCGGATCGAGACTGAGGCTCAGAAGCTGGCAGTTCAAGGCCTGGATGGCGCGCGGCGCAAGCTCTCGCACGACGAACGCCTGCGCTTTGGGCACCGGCACGTCGTTGATTGAAATGGAGAATGGGGTGTCATCCAGCGAGAGCAGCACGCTGATTGCCGGGCGCCTCACAGGCCCGGACACAAGATCCTGCGTCGTGATCGCGATACTGCGCTCGAACATTGTGATCCGTGCGCTCGGACAGTACGGCGCGGCGGCCGCATTTCCTGTTCGATCCAAGCCTGAGAAGCCAAGTTTCATGTCATGCCGATCCATCAAGGCTCCGAATACGTCGGGATGAACGGGTAGTAATCGACCGTCCCCTGTCTGGCTTGCATGAGCGTGGCTTCCGGGATTTCCGCCCAAGCGCCAGGCAGATCCACCAGAGGCTCGGACAGGATCAGCACGGCGTCGTCGCCCACTGCGGCAATCCCTGGATTCTCCGGATATAGCTCGCGGAGATGTCTAAACGAATTGCTGTGGAACAGCGATCGCGAGTCCCCTTCGCTGGAATACCGCACCGCCACGATCTGATCGCCGTCGGTCGCGCAAATGGTCATGTTCACGGGAAAATCGACCCCATGGCGCCGCCCCACATGTTCCACCAGTCCCACCGTTCTTTGCAGTGCTTCGCGTGGGTCCTGCTCCAGCCCAAAAGTCAGTGCCAGATAGAACATGACCTCCGAGTCCGTGGAGCCTTCGATCCAGCGAAACAGTTCGGGCGCGATCGAAAGCATCAGTTCGCGCCGGACCTCCGGGTACTGACGGATCAGCCCGTTGTGGGCAAACAGCCATCTGCCGTATCGGAACGGATGACAGTTGGTTTCCTGGGCCGGGGTGTCCGTTGCCGCGCGGATGTGCGCGACAAACTTCGCGGCCCGGATGGCGCGCGCCGCCTCGCGCAGGTTGATGTCGTTCCAGGCCGGGTGGATGCAACGGTACCGGAACGGTTCCTCGGAATGCTTGGCATACCACCCCATGCCGAAGCCGTCGCCGTTGGTCGTGGTGTGGCCCAGCCGCGAATGCAGGCTTTGATCGATCAACGAGTGCTGGGCCCGGAACAGCACCGTTTCCAGTTGGATGGGATTGCCCGAGTAAGCCAGCCAGCGGCACATGATGCGTCTCCTTGCAGTCTCATCAGGATAGGCGACGCGCGCCAATCTGTAACAGGCACTATCGAAATGATTCTGGCGTCGTTGGGCGGAGTTGGGCGGCGTTGGCCCGCCCACTCGTACCGTCTGCGTCACCCTGGCAAGAACCGCTTCGCTTCAGTCTGATAGCACCTCCAGGCCCATGCAGGCACCATGGCAGAATGGGAGCAACCGCCCTAGCCTTCCTGGTCGTTCGGATTGACGATCAACGCGGGCACCGTGGACTGCGCCGCGATCTTCGATACCACCGAGCCAATGATCGAGGACCGGAGCGCGCCAATGCCCTTGGCGCCCACAATGATCAGGTCCACGGCATTCTCGGTGGAGAACCGAAGGATCTCCTCCGATGCATTGCCGCGTAGCCAGTGCTCGTGCAATTCGCTCACTCGCCCTTCCAGCAGACCTCTGGCCGATTCGAACACCACACGTGCTTCTTCACGATTCTCGGTTTCAAAATCGACGGCGCTGAAGCCGGTGCGTCCGAGTATCGGCGACACGTGCACCACATGCACGATCAGAGGCTGGGCCAGGCATGTCGTCGATGCGAGCCATGTTGCCGCATGTCGGCTGTAGGTAGACCCATCCATCGCCAGTACGATCGCTGTCATTCAAAGCTCCTTATCGTTCTCGAGTGTCGCAGCGCAAGTGTAATGCCAAGCGGCGAACTTGCCGCGTTGTAAGCGACGTGCAATGCAGGTCTTACACATTCTTACAGCACGCAGGGCTCAACTTGTCTAGCTTTGAAACGCTCCTGCGCGGCATCGCATCAATCAAGTGATGTTGTGTCCTGAGTTTCTCTGGCGCTTGCGCCTCACTGTATCTGCACGTGCCCACAATCATATAGACAATCGGGGCGCGTGAATTCATCGGGTCGGCGGTATCGATCCAGAAGCCTGTTCCGGCGGCGTTGTGACGGCCCGGGGCAACGGCGCATAACAAACAAGCTGGGGGACGAAGCACTGCGCACTGCGCGGGTGGGGATTCGCTCGCGTGGCGGCAGCTTGTTGCCTATTGCTGACCGCGATGGCTTTGGCTATCTCGGGTGGCCCACCTTTTATCCGGAGGCGGCATGGATAAGAAAGTTGACCAGAAGGACTCGGTACCCGCACGGGTCAAACCGTCTCAACACCCACCGCACCACGACTCGCTGATGCAACGGCGCGCGGGCGTGCCAGGCCTGCCCTTGTGGCGGGTGGTGCCTCGGTTGGCCAGCTATGGGATGGTGGTGTTCATCATCTGGGTCGTCCTGTCGGTGATGTTCCCGTACATCTTCACGCGGTCGTCCGAGCGCGCGATCGTAAATAGTCCTGTCACCCTCGTAACCACGCCGGTGGAAGGCGTGGTCACCAAGCAAGTCGTGACGGTAGGCGGCAGCTTCAATGCGGGCGATCCACTGATGGCGTTGCAGAACCCGAATATGGACCGCGCGCTGCTGGTGGAACTGACCGGGAAGCAACTCGATAACCAGAAGCGCCTGGAGGCCGCGAAGGTGAAGCTCGAGGCGGACCAGACGCGCATGGCGTCGACGGGTGGCGATATCAAGCGCTACGCGGCCTCGGCGGATCGCGAGCACGCCTCGCGCGTGCGTGGCATCGAGGCCCGGCTGGCGGTAGCGAAGCAGCAGATCGACGCGCAGGAGGACGTGGTCAATCGCAATCAGGCCATGCAATGGGCGGGCGCGGTCAGTCAGGCCTATACCGATGCGTCCCGGAACCAGCTGACGGTGCTGGCCGGTTCGCGCGATGCTATCCAGGCGGAGCTCGACAGCGCGCGCAACAGCAGCGAAGCAGCGCGTAGCAAGGTGTTCAGTTCAAGCGCGGACGGCGCACTGGGCGCGCTGTCGCAGAAGCAGGATGAGCTGAAGGCCGAGATCACGCAGACGCAGGCCGAGATCACGCAACTGGAACAGTACGGCGCCGAGGTCGACAAGCTCGTGACGGCGGAACAGGAGCGCCTCGAACGGGTCTCCAACCTCGATATCAAGGCGTACGCGAGTGGCATCGTCGAGGATGTGCTGACGCCACCCGGCACGCGGGTTGCCGCCGGCGCCACGCTGATGCGCACCACCAACTGCAGCCAGCCCAACGTCGTGGCCGTGTTCCCGCGCAGCCTCAGCAAGGATCTGCTGCCGGGCGCGAAGCTGACCGTGCTGGTCGATGGTGTTCCCACGCCGCAGCCGGGCACCGTCGCAGAGATCATGCCGCGTGCCCCGGAAGGCGATCAGGCGCGCTACTTCGTTCCTTTCCCGCCCATCGAGAAGAACGAGATTTACCTGATCGCGAAGCTCAATAAGCCACTGCCCGACCTGCGCAACCGCGGCAGTGGCAGTACCGATCGGTGCGCGCTTGGCCATTGGGCCAAGGTCAGCCTCGATCGCCCGTGGTTCACCCGCCTGATCTGACCAGAGCCTATCCGGTTTGATCGAGCAGGCGCGAAGCCACTCACGCAACGCCCGCAGGAAGGAGACAACCGTGCAGCGTCATATGTCAAAGGGGTTGACAGCCGGGGGCATCCGGCTGGCTACTTGCCTCGCCACATCATGCATTTTGGCCACATCGCCCACCTTTGCGGCATCGTCTGCCGACGCCCGCACGCAACTGCGCGATAGCGGTTGCCAGACGTTGGCGCAGCGCGTGACGGCCATTCCGGGCTCGGGTCCGATATGGCTGGCCAGCTACGAGCCAGCGCCCGGTGGCGAGCCGTTGCCGGCGCCGCTGCGTCAATCGGCTTTCGTCTACGACAACGCGCTGGCCGGCATCGCACTGATCGCCTGCGGCCAGCGCGATGCGGCGCGGCGTATTGCCGATGGCGTGCTGGCGGGGATGAGCCGCGACCGCCACTACCATGACGGCCGCCTGCGCAATGCCTACCGGGCGGGCGCGATACCTAACGGGCCTGTGCCATTGCCTGGCTGGTGGGACGACGCCAGCAAGCGCTGGTTCGAGGACCGCTACCAGGTGGGCACCGCCACGGGCAATGTCGTCTGGGCCGCCCTGCTTCTGCTGGCTACATATGAGGCCACGCGCGCGCCCGCCTATCTAGACGGGGCCAAGGCGCTGATGGGATGGGTCGACAAGGAAACCTTCAACGCGGACAGTCCCGCCGCATATATCGGCGGGTACTTCGGACACGAGCCGAATCCCGAGCGCCAGGGGTGGAAATCTACCGAGCACAACGTCGATGCTTATGCCGCGTTCCGCTGGCTGGCCAGATACAGCAATGATCCGCGCTGGAACACGGGCGCGGAGCGGGCGCGGCACTTCGTCGAGAGTATGTGGCAGTCGCGCGAGGGGCGCTTCGCGATCGGCACCCGCGATGACGGCCGGACGCTGAACGGTGGGCCCTCGGCGCTCGATGCATCGCTGTGGCCGTTGATTGCCATCCCGGATGCGGCCGGCACCTGGCAGCGCTCGATGGACTGGGCACGCACCCGGCATGCCGTCAATGGCGGATTCGGCTTCAAGGCCGATCCCGATGGCGTTTGGACGGAAGGCACCGGCCAGGCCGCGCTGGTGCTGCTGGCCACCAACCATGCCGATGTCGCGGGTCTGCTCTGGCCGCTGTTGTTGTCGCAGCGCGCGCCAGACGGAATGCTCTTCGCCACGCCCGAGAAACGGATTCAAACGGGGCTGTCGATCGGACCTGATTCGAAGACCGAGGACTTTTACTACTTCCACCTGCCCCACCTTGGCGCCACGGCCTGGGCCGTATTGGCCGCCTCGGGCTGGAATCCGTTCCAGCCGGGGGGATGCCGCGCGAACTGCGCAGCCACGACGGCGTCCGTCAGTGGCCCGGGCAATGGTCTCGCCAACGCACCCAACGAGTCACGATAGGAGTAACGATGTTTGCCGAGTATCTCGATGGTCGTATGCTCATGCAGATCAATGCGGGCGCATTCCTGATCGCACTGCTCTGCCTGCGCGGCGACCGGCAGCGCACCCTGGACCGCTGGCTTTTCGGCGCCGCGGCCGGCGTGCTGCTGCTGGTCTATTACGTATGGCGGTTCACCGACACCTTACCGGAATGGCGCATGGACTTCCCGAGCCTATGGGCGCATGCGTTCTTTGGCTTCGAGAGCCTGACCATCGCGTACACGCTGATCTCGATCGTCATCATGACCCGCACGTCCGATCACAGCGCCGAGGCTGACGCCGGCGAGGCCGCGTTGCGACGCGGGCGGGAAGCGCCGCCGGTGGACATCTTCATCGCCACGTACAACGAAGGCCTCGACGTGCTCGAGAAGACCATCGTTGCCGCGCTGGATATCGACTATCCGAACTTCCGCGTCTGGGTGCTCGACGACACCCGTCGTGACTGGCTGCGCGAGTTCTGCGATCAGGTCGGGGCACGCTACGTTACCCGGCCAGACAACGCCCACGCCAAGGCCGGCAACCTGAACAACGGCCTGCGGCACAGCGCGGAACTCGATGGTGGCGCGCCATTCATCATGGTGCTTGACGCCGATTTCGCACCCAACCGGAATATCCTCCTACGCATCGTCGGGCTGTTCGACGATCCACAGGTCGGCGTGGTGCAGACGCCCCAGTTCTACTACAACGCCGACCCGATCCAATACAACCTTCGCTCCACGGAGTGCTGGGTGGACGAGCAACGCGCATTCTTCGATGTCATGCAGCCGTCGAAGGACGCCTGGGGTACCGCGTTCTGCATCGGCACATCGTTCGTCGTGCGCCGCGAGGCGCTGGACCGGATCGGTGGCTTCCCGATCGGCACCGTGACGGAAGATATTCACCTGACCTACAAGCTGATGCCGCATGGCTATATCACGCGCTGGCTCAATGAGCGCCTGAGCGTGGGCCTGTCGGCGGAGGGCCTGCCTGAATACATCAGCCAGCGCAGTCGCTGGGGACTGGGCACCATCCAGGTGGCGCTCACCGCCGACGGGCCGCTGCGCGGACCCGGCTACACGTTGCGCGAACGCCTGCACTATGTGCACGGGCTGCTGCACTGGTTGAGCCGCCCGTTCACGCTGATGCTGCTGGCCGGGCCGCTGCTGTACTGGTACTTCAATGTGCCGACGCTGTACGGCGAGCCGCTGCAGTTCCTCGCGTTCGGCGTGCCGGCGTTGCTGCTCTACTGGGCCTATAGCATCTGGATCACAGGCGCGCGTGCGATGCCGATCTTCACCGAGGTCACACAGATCGTGGCGGCCATGGCGGTTTCCGCAACGCTGGTCAGTGCCATCTTCAAGCCGTTCGGCAGGCCGTTCAAGGTCACGAACAAGGGGCTGGACCGTTCAAAGCTGGTCGTCCACGGCAAGTTCGCCGCGTTCTATGGCGCACTGTTTGTTCTGGCCGCCATGGGCCTTGGGCGTGCCGTGGCCGCCGACGGCACGGCCAGCGGTGTGGTCTTCAACATCGGATGGACCGTGATCTCGATGGTCCTGTACCTGGCCTCGTTGCTGGTCTGTTTCGAGCTGCCCCGGCCGCGCAAGGAAGAACGCTTTCCGCACCGCGAGCGTGCTCGGCTTTGCATCTACGGCAGCGACGGCTTGCCACGTGAATTCGATGGCGTCACGCAGGACATGTCGTGCAACGGGATCGGTCTGATCAGCGATGCTGCCGGTCGGGTGGAAGCTGGCGCCACGGGCGCGGTCTGGCTCTCCGAACTGGGCTGGGTGACCTGCCGCGTGGCGCGCACGCAAGGCCATCTGCTAGGCATCGAACTGTTTCCGGACATGGCAGGACGCCATCGGCTGATCCGGATGCTGTTCGGCGAACCGGCTCACAACATCGCGAATCGTGGCCGCCCGCGTGTGGCCATCGTGCAATTGCTGCGTCGCGCATTTACCGGATGAACCATGAAAAGAAAGCCAACCTCCCTGATTCGCCCGCCGCGCTGGACCCCTGCCCTCCTCGTGCCGCTGGCGCTTGCTGCCTGCTCGCTGGAACCCACCTACCAGCGTCCGGAGTCACCGGTACCGCAGGCTTACCCGACCGGCCCTGCCTATGAAAGCGCCAACAAGGGGCCCGCAGGCCAGGCGCAGCCGGAACAGGCCACGCCCGCCGCGAGCCTTGGCTGGGAGGACTTCTTTACCGACCCACGCCTGCGCACGCTGATCGGGCTGGCGCTGGCGAACAACCGTGACCTGCGTATCGCGACGCTGTCGATCGATCAGGCGCGCGCGCAGTACCGGATCCAGCGTGCCGCGCAGTTTCCAGCGATCAACGCCAATGCAGGCTTTGCCAGTACCCGGCTGAACAACGATCTGCGCGCGCCCGGACAGGACGCCGTGATCAATTCCTGGACCGCGGGCGTAGGCTTCAATGCATTCGAGCTCGATGTGTTCGGGAGGGTGCGCAGCCTCAAGCACGAGGCGCTGGAGCAATATCTGGCGATCGAAGAGGTGCGGCGCAGCGCGCAGATCAGTCTCGTGGCGGAAGTGGCCAGCGCCTACCTGACATGGCAGGCCGACCAGGAACTGCTCAGGCTGTCGAAAGAAACGCTCAAGGTCCAGCAGGATGCCGCGCTGATGATCAGCCGCAGCAAGAGCGCGGGGGGCATGGCGGAGATCGACATGCATCGCGGGCAGACCCAGGTGCAGACCGCGCAGGTGGATGTGGAGCAGTTCACGCGACAGGTGGCGCAGGACGAGAATGCGCTGGCGTTGTTGATCGGCGGCCAGCTACCGGCGGATCTGCCGCCCCCGCAGCCGTTCGCGAATAGTTCGTATGTGGCAGAGTTGCCCGCCGGGGTGCCATCGACACTGATGGAGCAACGGCCGGACATCATGGCGGCCGAGCACCAGCTCAAGGGGGCCAATGCCAACATCGGCGCGGCGCGGGCGGCCTTCTTCCCGCAGATTTCGCTGACGGCCACCGTCGGCGTGGCCAGCACGGCGCTCGCCTCGCTGTTCACGGGCGGCATGGCCTGGGCGTTCGCGCCGCAGATCACACTGCCGATTTTTAACGCCGGGGCCAACCAGGCACGACTCGATATCGCCACTGTGCAGAAGGACATCAACGTGGCGGCTTACGAGAAAACGATCCAGGGTGCGTTCCGGGAAGTTGCCGACGGCCTGGCCGCGCGCGGCACCTACGACCGGCAGACCGTGGCGCAGGAAGCGCTGACAAAGGAAGTTTCCGAAACCAAGCGGCTGGCGGAAATCCGCTTCAAGAACGGGGTGGATGACTACTTCCCGGTGTTCGATGCGCAGCGGCAACTCTACGATGCGCAGAAGAAGATGGTGACGATCGAACTGGCCAGACTCACCAGCCGCGCAGGCCTTTACAAGGCGCTGGGCGGCGGGTGGTCGCAGCAAACGGTAGCCAGCCTAGATCATCCGGCGAAGTAGCCGGTCCTTCAGGACAAACTGGTGCCACAAGGCGGCTGCGGCGTGCAGGCCGACGAAGATGTACACGATCGTGGCGCCAGTTTCGTGAATCTCCTTCGCGAGCTTTGAGTACGGCTCGTTGATCGCGAGCGGCAGCGCCAGCTGGAAGCCGTAGACCGGGATGGTCCTGCCCTTCCAAGCCACCGCCAACATGCCGAGCACCGGCATGGCCAGCATCAGCACATACAGCACGAAATGCATGGCGCTTGCCGCGCGGTCCATCCATCGTGGGTCCCCTGCCGGCGGCGGAGGAACCGGTTGGCTCACTCGCACCAGCAGACGCAACAGCATCAACACCAATATCGTGATGCCTGCGGACTCATGAATCGCCATCATCGCGGCCCGCTCGGTGCTGCCCTTCGGGAACACGTCGCGAAATTCCACCGCCGCCACCGCGACCACGGCGCCCAGGAACACCAGCCAGTGCAATGCGCGCATGGCCAATGAGTATCTGGGCTGGAAGGTCAGGGAGAGGGTATCTGGGGATGTCAAATGCATTCTTGTCCTCTTTTGTTCCAACAGAACAATTCTGCGCGTCATGTCTGTCCGGAATCAATCCTCAATACCGCTCCCGGCTTGTGACAGGTCAACGGCAAAGCGTTGACTTCAGCAATGAAGCAAGCGTCACAGCACATCTTCCGGGCACCCTCTCGTTTTCCCCGACTGTCCCAAGATGCAAAAACGTTGTCCCGAATGATCAAACCGTGGGCTGCGAATCCTAGATACTTCGCCGGTCACGACCCGACGCTGTCATCACGATGTCACGGGTCATTTAGGAGGCAGACATGCACGGATACCGTTCCACCCTTGCGCCAATGGCAGGCGCGCCTGCCAAGGCCAGGCTGTCGCGATATTACCCGTGGCTGGTCTTCGCGCTGAGCTTTGGGTTGCTCCTCTCGGACTATATGTCCCGGCAGGTTTTGAATGCGCTGTTCCCAATGCTCAAGCTCGAGTGGGGACTCAGCGACACCGAATTGGGCGCCTTGGGCGGCGTCGTTGCGTTGATGGTGGGGGTACTGACCTTCCCGCTGTCGATCCTTGCTGACCGTTGGGGCCGCGTGCGCAGCCTGACGCTGATGGCGGCGCTTTGGAGCCTAGCCACGCTCGGTTGTGCGCTGGCCAATTCCTTCGGCGAGATGTTCCTCGCACGGCTTTGCGTTGGTATTGGCGAGGCTGCCTATGGCAGCGTCGGCATTGCCGTGGTGGTCTCGGTATTCCCCCGGCACCTGCGTGCCAGCCTCAGCGCAGCCTTCATCGCCGGTGGCGCATTCGGCTCGGTACTGGGCATGGGGCTGGGCGGCGTGATTTCCGCCCACTTCGGATGGCGCGTTGCGTTCGCCGGCATGGCGCTCTTCGGCCTGATCCTGGTGGCGCTGTACCGCCTGCTGATTACTGAGAAGGGCCTGCTGGCCCGCCGCCAGGAACTTGGCGAGGACGTCTCCGCCAGCCAGACGCAGGCCAAGCTGGAGCTTCGCCCGCTGGTCTCCGCGCTGTTCTCCACCCGATCGATTCTCTGCGCCTATGTGGGCAGCGCGCTGCAATTGTTCGTCATGGCTTCGATGCTGGCCTGGCTGCCGAGCTACTTCGGCCGCTATTACGGCATGAGCGGCGCGCAAGCCGGCCTGACTGCCGCCGCTTTCGTGCTGATTGGTGGCGCCGGCATGATCATGTGTGGGGCCTTCACCGACTGGATTGCCCGTCATATCCCGACCCGCAAGTGGATCGTGGCCATCGCCTACAGCGTGCTGTGCTGCGTGCTGCTGGGCGCAGCCTTCCAGTTGCCGCCGGGCACGGCCCAGCTCGTGCTGATCGGCGCCGGGATGCTGCTGGCAGGCGGCACGGCCGGCCCCGCCAGCGCTGCGGTGGCCAACCTGACCTCGCCGGCGATTCATGGCTCCGCGTTTGCCACGCTCACGCTGGTCAACAACCTGCTTGGGCTCGCGCCGGGTCCGTTCTTCACCGGCCTGATCGCCGATCACATTGGCCTGCGCGGCGCGCTGCAGTTCCTGCCGCTGGTTGGCTTGCTGGCCGCCGTCTGCTTCGTTATCGGGCGTCGCACCTACAGCGCGGATGTACACCGCCTGGAGCGTATGCGTGCCGCCGCCGGCAATAGCTGACCCCAACACCACTTACCCGTTTTCGCAATGGACTTTCTGGCTGACACCACCGTACTGTTCGTTCCCGGCTTGCGCGACCACGTGCCCGAGCACTGGCAGACCCTGCTTCAGGCGCAGATTCCCAACTCCCGATCGGTACAGCCGCTCGAGCATGACAAGCTGAGCCGCGCGGCACGCGTGGCCGCGCTGGACGAAGCCCTGGCCGAGATCGATGGCCCCGTGGTCCTCGTCGCGCATAGCGCCGGCGTGATGATCACCGTCCACTGGGCGGCCCAGCATCACCGCAAGATCCGCGCCGCGCTGCTCGCCGCGCCGGCCGACCTCGAGAACCCGATGCCCGCCGGCTATCCCACCCACGCCACGCTCGACGAGCACGGCTGGCTGCCGATTCCGCGTCGCCCCCTGCCCTTCCCCAGCATTGTTGGCGCCAGCCGCAACGATCCGCTGGCGCGCTTCGATCGCGTGGAGCAGATGGCGCGCGACTGGGGCAGCGAACTGGTCGATCTCGGCGAGGTCGGCCACCTGAACCCCGCCGCGGGCTACGGCGAATGGCCGTACGCGATGACGCTCGTGGAGCGCCTGATGCGGGGCGCCTGACCATGTCCGAGGCACATCGATTTTTGTTTTGTCCACAGAAGTAACCGCAGTAACCATTTCCGACGGGAACCCCCCAAATAGCAATCGAGAAAAAAGAGAGGAGATTGACCTATGAAGCTCAAGGGCATGGCCTTGGCCGCACTGCTCGCCTGTACCGGCAGCGCTTACGCGCAGTCTGCCGTTACGCTCTACGGCGTGCTCGACACCAGCCTGGAATTCGCAAACCATGTGGCGCCTTACTCGGCTGCGGGCTTTACCGCGAATCCGGGTGCCGGCAGCAACGTGTTCCGCGTGAACTCCGGCGGCCTGTCTGGTTCGCGTTGGGGTCTTCGTGGTACCGAGGATCTCGGCGGCGGCCTGAAGAGCATCTTCGTGCTGGAAAGCGGCATTTCCGTCGATAACGGCACGATGCAGCAAAGCAACCGTCTGTTCGGTCGTCAGGCCTTCGTCGGTATTTCGCACAACACCTACGGTCAGATCACGCTGGGTCGCCAGTACACCTCGCTGTTCGTGGCGATGGCCAACTTCATGCCGACGGCGTATGCCACGCAGTATGAACCGGCGGCATTCATGGCCGGTAACAACTTCCGTGAAGACAACACCATTGCCTACACGGGCGTGTTCGGTCCGGTGACCGCGCTGGCCCACTTCTCGTTCGGCGCCGGTGTGCCGAACCTGGCGATCCAGGGTGGTGCAAGCGCCTTCGGTGGCAATGGTGAAGTCCCGGGTGCATTCCGCCGCGACAGCGCCTTCGGCGGCGCATTCACGTACTCGGCTGGCCCGTTCGGCGCAGCGATTGCCTATGACCAGTGGAACCCGTCGGTCAACAACGCCGCAGGCGTCTACCAGGGCACCACTGCCACGCTGAAGAAGGCTTCGGTGGCCGGCAGCTACGCCATCGGCCAGGTCGCCAAGATCATGGCTGGCTACCGTTGGGGCAAGGTCGAAAACAACGGTACCGGCGCCCAGCTTCAGCGCGACGACTACTACTGGATCGGCGCGAACTATCAGGTGACGCCTGCTGTGGGCCTGACGCTGGAGTATGACTACGACAACCTCAAGCGCGACTACTTCAACAACACCCACGCACCGAATCCGTGGCAGATCGCCTTCGTGGCGGACTACAGCTTCTCGAAGCGTACCGACGTGTACCTGAGCGCCGCATACGCCAAGAATGCCGGCCTGACGCTGGACGCCGCGAACACGAACCAGCTGGCCACGACCGGCGCCACCGGCAACAGCTACATTCTCGGCACCGGCCAGAGCAGCATGGTGGGTGTGAGCCTGGGCCTTCGCCACAAGTTCTGACGCGATTCCGATTGGTTCTACTGGCGTGAATCGGCCAGGCGAGTTTTACCCGTTCCCCTCGCCTGGTCCGGTTCGATGTTCGCCTTTGGCCGCACGGGCCTCCGTCCGTGTGGCCGATTTTTCTTCTGGGCGATCAGGTCTCCTCGACCTGTTCGCCCGTTCGCGTTGTGCGCCACTTCGAAACGCTGCAGCCGAACTGGTTGCCGAACCAGCGCGAGAATGCGCTCAGCGACGAAAAGCCGAGCAGCGTCGCAACTTCGGACAGCGGGCGTGAGCGGTTCTCGATGTAGCTCGTGGCCAGCCCTGCGCGTGCCTCGTTCAGGATCTGCGAATAAGTGGTGCCATCCTGCGCCAGGCGGCGGTGGATGGTGCGCCGGTCCACTCCCAGGTGCTGAGCCACACGGTCGATCGAACACATGCCGCTTGGCAGCAATGCGTAGACGAGCTTGCGCACCTTGTCCGCCATGGTGGTATTCGATTGCGCCAGCAGCGTGCCCAGGTAGCGCTTGACCTGCTGCGCCATCACCGGGTCATAGGACGGCAGCGGCGCTTCCAGATCGGAGGCCACGCAGACGATTCCGTCGAAATCCTGATTGAACAGCGCGGGCATCCCGAACACGCGCAGGTATGTGGTCTGGCTTTCGGGCGGCGCGTGCGAAAAGCAGATGCTGCGCGGGCGCCACGCGGGCCCGAGAAACATGCTGAGCATCCGGAACATCACCCCGGCGGCCAGTTGAGTAGCCTGCCGCATCGAGCCTGCGGGCTGGTCGCTGAGGATCTGCAGGCGGATCACCACCAAGCCATCCATCTCTTCCACGCGCATTGCCAGGGACTCGTTCTGCAGGCCCATGTAGCGCACCATCGACTCCAGCGCGCGGCGCAGCGTGGGTTCCTCGCGGACCACGAAGGCAAGTGGCCCCAGGTTCGAGAACTGCCGCAACTCCGCCAGTCGCAGGCCGAAATCCTCCGCGTGCCCGTCGCGCGCCGACGCCTCGAGCAGACGCCCCACCGATGCGGCGGGGATGCGGATATCCGGGTCCAGCAGCACGTCCCGGTTGATCTTCGCGGCACGCAGCATCTGGTGCGGATCGAGCCCTACGGCGCGCGCAACTTCCATGTAATTGGTCAGGCTGGCACTGCGAAGAAAATAGGACATCGTGTTTTCCCTGAGTGTCCCGAAATGTAAATCGTGTGTCCCTGCTCGTCAAATATTTCAATGCCGTTCGTCGATACTTCCGGCACCGAAGTACGCATTCGAACAACAGGAGACACAGTATGCAGTTCCTCGACGACTCCCTGCACCCCGAGAACATGGACAAGGTTGTTATCACGGCGGCACCGTATGGCCCCGAGTGGATGCCGGAGGACTTTCCGGAAGACATCCCCGTGACGATGGAGGAACAGATCCAGAAGGCTGTCGACTGCTACAACGCCGGTGCCACGGTGCTGCACCTGCACGTGCGCGAACTGGACGGCAAGGGCTCCAAGCGCCTGTCGAAGTTCAACGAACGGATCGCTGGCGTCCGCGCCGCCGTGCCGCTGCGCAAGGCTGCCTGAGACATACCATGCCCGCCGCGAACCCCTGTATCAACATCTGTCGCATGGACCTGGCAGGCAAGTACTGCCAGGGTTGCCGTAGAACCACGGTCGAGATCGGTCTTTGGGAGAGCATGACCGAAGTCCAGCGCATCGAGGTGCTGGCCGACCTTCCCCTGCGCGCTCTGGGCAGGGGCGCATCACAGCAGCCGACATCGGGTCGACCCTGACCCGCGCCGCACTCCCTGCGGCGCACGTTTCACTGTTTCTCGCCGGACCTGCCATACGTTCGACATCTGTTCGACACTTTCCAGTCAGCCCAAAGCAGGCAGGTCCGGTCTTTTTCCCTTCCGTCTTTCCTCTTCTTTCCTCTTCTCGATTGTCGTTCGGTCCCCCGGTCGGATTACCCGTCCGTCATACCGCGTGCGTGACATGCGGGACATCCGCGTCGTCATACTCCCGAGAAATATCCTTGTTCGTATAGTCGCGCAGCTTTACGGCCGCGAAGACGCTGAGCGCTGCGCATACCAGCACATAGACCGCAATGGCATAGCCGGTGTGATAGTGGGCGAACAGCGCCGTGGCAATCAGCGGGGCCGGGCCGCCCGCGATCACGGAGGCTAGCTGGTAGCCCATCGAGGCCCCGCTATAGCGCAGGCGCCCTGTAAACGTCTCCGCGATCAATGCCGCCTGAGGGCCATACATCATCGCGTGCGGGACAAGCGACAGCACGATGGCGATGAACACCCACATCGGATTGCGGGTGTCGACCATCGCGAAGTACAGGAAGCCGAACACGCCGACTGCGATCGCGCCCGCGATGTACATGCGGCGCCGGCCCAGCACGTCGGACAGATGTCCAAAGTACGGAATGGTGAAGAACTCGACCACCGATGCCGCGAGCACGGCCAGCAGGAGCAGATCGCGCGACATGCCCAGCGTCATCACGCCATAGGTGAACACGAAGGCCGTAAAGATGTAGAACGGCGCCTGTTCGGCCATGCGGACCAGGGCCGACAACAGGATGTCCTTCGGCTGGCGTCGGATCACTTCCAGCATCGGCGTTTTCTCGATCCGATGCTCGGCCAGCAGCCGTGCGAAGACCGGTGTCTCCAGAATGTTCAGCCGGATGTAGAGCCCGATGCCGACCAGCACGATGCTCAGGAGGAATGGCACGCGCCAGCCCCAGGTCGAGAACTGATCGCCGGCCAGCCAGCTCATGCCCAATACCGCCAGGTTGGCCAGGAACAATCCCGCTGGCACCCCGAACTGCGGCCATGACGCGACCAGGCCGCGGTGCGAGTTGGAGCGTGCCCATTCCATCGACATCAGCACTGAACCGCCCCACTCCCCACCAACGCCAATCCCCTGGATGAAGCGCAGGACCGTCAGCGCCACGGCGCCCCAGATCCCGATTTGCGCATAGGACGGCACGAAGGCCACTGCGAACGTTGCCAGCCCCATCAGCAGCAAGGTGGCCACCAGCGTGGCCTTGCGACCGATACGGTCACCGTAGTGCCCGAAGATGGCCGCGCCGATCGGGCGCGCGATAAAGCCTACCGCGTAGATCAGGAACGCCTGCAGCGTGCCAACGAGTGGATCGGATTCCGGAAAGTACAGCTTGGCGAACACCAGGCCGGTTACCGTGCTGTAGAGAAAAAAGTCGTACCACTCGATCGTGGTACCCACGGTGCTTGCGATGACAGCGCGACGCAACTGCCGTCGTGCTTCTGCTTCGGGTAGGGGCACTGCCCCCGACTGCATGGGATCCATGATGCGTCCCCTGTCTGCATATACCGGTATAGACAGTAACAAATCTGTTACGGTTCCGGCGGGTGAGGCAGCCGCCTCGCACGGGATGACGGTCTCGCGTTTCAGTCTCGAATGCGATACGTGAGAGGCGTCGCGAACGTATTGGCGGAAACCCTGCCTTTGGCATTGACGAATTGCTAGTGCGTGCTGCGCGACACATCATGCTGATTCGATCGACTCGCCTTTCGTCATCGCATGAGCGCAATCCTGCAGGGCATCAAGGTACTGGACCTGACCCGTGTTGTGGCCGGGCCGTGGGCTACTCAGAACCTGGCGGACATGGGTGCCACCGTCTACAAGATCGAGAAACCCGGTGATGGCGATGACACGCGTCGGATGGGTCCATTCCTGACCGACGGCGATGGCAACGTGACGAACGACTCCGCGTTCTTCCTCTGCTGCAACCGCGGCAAGCAATCGGTCACCGTCGATATTTCGCAGCCGGAAGGCGCCGAACTGGTACGCCAACTGGCAGCGCAGTGCGATGTCGTCGTGGAGAACTACAAGGCGGGCAGCCTGAAGAAGTACGGACTCGACTACGAGAGCATCCGTGCGCTGCGTCCGGACATCATCTATTGCTCCGTGACCGGCTTTGGTCCGGATGGCCCTTACGCGCCCCGCCCCGCCTACGACTTCATCCTGCAAGGCATGGCCGGGCTGATGAGCACCTGCGGGCAGCCCGACGGCACGCCCGGCGCGGCGCCGATGCGAACCGGGATTCCACTGACGGATATCCTCACCGGGCTGTACGCATCGGTGGCACTGATGGGTGCGCTCTATCACCGCCAGGCCACCGGTGAGGGGCAATTCATCGATGCCGCGATGATCGATGCCGCAGTGGCCGCCAACGGCCATCTCGCGCTGGGCTATCACATGACGGGAAAGGTGCCGCAGCGCGCCGGCAACTCCAATCCGGTGGCATCGCCGTCCGAGGTGTTTGCCTGCCTTGACGGCCACGTTATCGTCGCCGCCGGTAACAACGGTCAGTTCGCGGCGCTGTGTCGCGTGATCGGGTGTACGTCGTTGATCGAAGATCCGCGATTCCTGCAGAACATGGACCGCGTGCGAAATCGCCCGGTTCTGCGCGAAGCATTAGGCGAACGTCTGCTGAACTGGCGTCTTGGCGATCTGATCCAGGCCCTGGAAGGCGCAGGCGTGCCATGTGGCCCGATCAACGGCATCGACGACGTTTTCGATGATCCGCAAGTCCGGCACCGCGAACTGCTGGTACGCCTGCCGCACGGCAGTGGTGTCGAGGCGCCGACCCTGCGCAGCCCGCTGCGCTTCTCTGCCACGCCGGTCACGATGACCGCGCCACCGCAACTTGGCCAGCATACCGAAGCGGCGCTGCGGCGCGAATTGGGAATGTCGGCAGCGGACGTGGAGGCCTTCCGGGAAAGAGGCGTGATCTGACGCAACGGACCACGGAATGGACGCGGGCTGCGCAAGGCAGCCCGTTTTTCATTGTGGTCGGGATATGCCGGCGCTACCGGCATATCGCATTAGTCCGCATCAGTCCGCATCAGTCGAGTTTTATCCCCGCCTTCTGCACCACGCTGGCCCAGCGCCCCGCTTCTTCCTTGATAAACGCCTGGAACTGATCCGCCTTGCCGCCGACCGGGTCAATGCCGTAGTCGATCAGCTTGGCCTGGACGTCCGGCGCGTGCACCACGGCGTCGAGTTCCGCGGACAGTCTGTCAACGATGGCGGTTGGCGTCTTTGCTGGTGCCAGCACGCCGATCCAGCTCGAGGGCATGATGTTCGGATAGCCGGCTTCAGCCATGGTGGGCACATCGGGTGCGGCCGGCCAGCGGCGCGGATTGGTGATGGCCAGCGCGCGAACCTTGCCTGCCTTCGCCAGCGGAATCATGGTCTGCACAGAGTCGAAGATCACAGCCACCTGCCCTGAGATAAGGTCTGGCAGCGCAGGCGAGATGCCCTTGTATGGCACGTGCGTCATCGTCATGCCCGTGCCCTGTGAAAACAGTTCGCCGGCCAGATGCGCGCCTGACCCGCTGCCGCTCGAGGCAAAGGTCATCTGGTCCGGATGCGCCTTGCCCCACGACACGAGTTCCTTTACCGACTTCGGCGGCAACTGCGCGCTCGAAACCATCAGTAGCGGAATACGTCCGATCTCGCTCACACCAGTCAGGTCCCGGATCGGGTCGTAGCTCATCTTTTGGTACAGGCTCGGGTTGATCGCGTGCGCGGCCACCACAACCAGCAGCGAATAGCCGTCCGGCGCGGATTTGGCGACGTTGTCTGAACCGATCATGCCGTTGGCACCCGGGCGGTTCTCCACTACGACCGGTTGTCCGATGCGCTCGGCCAGTTTCTGCATGACGAGGCGGGTTACCGCGTCCGACACGCCACCCGGCGGGTATGGCACCACCACGCGTACCGGCCGCGACGGCCAATTCTGCGTGCTGGCACTCTGCGCCATGGCGGGCACCGCGAGCATTAATCCACTGGCGAGTATTGCCGCCTGCACGAGCCGCCGCCTTGCGGCACGGCGGGAGTCCTTCTGCGCTGTCATCACCACTGTCTCCTCCTGGTCTTGTCGCTGTTGTCACATACCGGCGCCAGCCGCCTCGTTGATTCCACGTCGTCCGACTTCCTCTGCCCAGGCAATGGGCACCGACAGCGGAAAATCGAGCAGCATCTGCGCGAAGCTCTTGCCCAATGGGTCGGATCGCAGGCTCGCCACGCCGCCACCGGCAAGCGCGTCATGCATCAGGAAATTCAGCGCATTCAGCCCGGGTACCTCAAAACACTCCACATCACCCGCCACAAGATGCTCGAAGTACTGACCGACGGCCTTCGGCGTCAGTTGCTGGCGCAGCAACGCCAGATACTCGGGCTTGCGCGCAATCACGCCGATGTTCTCGTCATCGCCCTTGTCGCCACTGCGCGCGCACGCCAGCGCCACCAGCGGGCATGTCACGCGCGGGCCGTCAGGGATTGGGGCGGTGGTTAGCGCCACAGGCGCAGCGGCCTGTGGTGCGGCCTGTGGTGCGCCCATTTCGGCGGCGATGCTCAGGGCCACGCGGCGGTTGTCGAGTTCGACCGTCATTGGCACCGCATCCTTCGGCACAAGAAACGAGAAGACCTTGACCACCGGCTGGATATCTACGCGTCCCGAGAACGACGAGCGCGTGCCGGCCGCCATCGACGTGCCGGCGGAAGCGCATTCGCGCTGCAGGATGGCCAACGCCTTTGCCCGAGGGTGCCGGGCGCCGATGCGCAATACCACTTCGCGCGTGGGCAACTCGCGCGCATGGGGGCCGTAGTGCGATTCGCAACCAAGCAGTTCGACGATGGTCGCGCTGTAGTCGCCGAACCCCTGCTCGGCCATCATGTGGCGCGTGCGTGCAAGCAGCGCTTCGGCGGTACGGCGGGCTTTGGCCGGCGCGTCGATGCCGCGAATCGCCATCATCGGGCTGATCTGGTAGCCATCCTGCCAGGTGGCATTGGCCTTGTAGTGTCCGCCCGGCGGACGGCCCCGCGCGCCATGCACGCGAACATGCTCTTCGTCGATGACCTCGACTTGCACCTGGCGGAAATCGCAGGTCACGTCGGGCATCAGGTAGTTGGCCGGATCACCGACTTCGTACAGGATCTGCTCGGATACGGCCAGCGGATCGATCAGGCCACCGGTGTCGTCGGGCTTCGACAGCACAAAGCTGCCATCCTCGGCGCAATCGATGACGGGGTACCCGATGCGGTCCCACTCGGCCACGCGTTCCCAGTCGGTGAACAGCCCCCCCGTGGCCTGCGCGCCGCACTCGATAACGTGCCCGGCGAGCGTGCCAGCCGCGAGCCTGTCCCAGTCGTCCCAGCCCCAATCGAACTCATGCGCCAGGGCGCCGACCACCACCGCGCTATCCACGCAACGGCCGGCGATCACGATATCGGCGCCCATTTCGAGCGCTCTCGCGATGCCCTGCGCGCCGGTGTACACGTTCGCGGACCATGGCTCGGTGGTTGGCACAGCGCTACCGTCCAGTTGTGCCAATCCCCCATCGCACCAGCCCGGGAATGCGGCGCCGACATCGTCCCCAGTGACCACGGCAATCTTCGGCGACAGGCCCTGTTGCGCGGCAACCTTCAGCAACGCGTCGCGACAGCCCTGCGGATTCAGCCCACCGGCATTGGCGATGACGCGCACGCCCCGCTCCAGGATGGCGGCCAGATGGGGCGCGATCGCGGCGTGAACGAAGTCGGTGGCGTAACCCAGGGACGGATCCTTGGCGCGGGCACGGGCCAGGATCGACATCGTGGTTTCGGCCAGATAGTCATACACCAGGTACTGAAGTCCGGGCACCGTCAGTAACTGGGGCGTGGCGGTGGCCGAGTCGCCCCAGAAACCGCTGGCGCCACCGATGCGGACCGTGCGGGGCAGGCTCCGGCTGGTTTCCGTACCCCGGCGGCCGGTGGCGGAGGCGCGTTTCATGCCTTGCCCTCCCCTGCTTCCTCAGCGGCCACGCGCACCAGCAGGGTGCCGGCGCTGGCCTGTCCGCCAGCGCGTGCCGACAATTCAGAGACGACGCCGGCGAACGGGGCGACGAGCGTGTGTTCCATTTTCATCGCCTCCAGCACAACCAGCGACTGGCCCGCCTCCACACGATCACCTTCAGCCACGTTGACGGCCACGATCCGGGCGGTCAGCGGCGCGGTGAGAGCGCCCGATGACTCCCCTTCCGTATTTCGACGACGCGGGTCGTGTCGGGTGAAGCGCCAGGCCCGGCCGTCGGCAAACAGATGTATTGCCAGATCGTCGTCAGCATGGAGAACAGGCCGAGCCATACCGTCGCACTCGATCCATGCGGCCCCGTCGGCGGCATGGTCGCGGAGCATCCGCACGTGGACTGACTGCGCGCCCGTCTCTCCGCGCGCGCTGACGGTAACGCGCCAGCCTTCTTCTGTCGCCTCCACTGTCGATTCCCACGGTCTCCCTTCCGCGTGCAGCCGCACCGACGTTGTCATTCGCGATAGCGCGGCGGGCTCGCTCCGCGACAACTGACCAGATGCCGCCAGTGCGGCAATGGCAATCACATGACGGGATGGTTCGGCGGGTTGCAACGATGCCTGCATATGAGCGTCGACGAAGCCCGTGTGCACGTCATTGCCCGTGAACGCTGCGCTGGCAAGGCACGACGCCAGGAACGGCTGGTTCGATGGCACGCCGAGCAGCACGCAGTCCTGCACCGCACGCAACAGCTTCTGGCGCGCTTCCTCGCGCGTGCGCCCATGGGCCACAAGCTTGGCGATCATCGAGTCATAGTGCGTGGGGATGGTGCCCCCGGTCTCCAGCGCATGGTCGACGCGCACGTCGTGGCCAGACTCCGGGGCGCGCCAGCGCAGCACCGGGCCGCCCTGGGGAAGAAACCCCGCAGGCACGTCCTCGGCCGTCAGGCGCACTTCGATCGCGTGGCCGTCGAACGTCACCTGATCTTGCGTTGCTGGCAGCGTCTCGCCCGCGGCAACTTGCAGTTGCCATGCCACGAGGTCGAACCCGGTGATAGCCTCGGTCACGGCGTGTTCCACCTGCAACCGGGTGTTCATCTCCATAAAGTAGAAATTGGCGTCGGCATCAAGCAGAAATTCCATCGTGCCGGCGCCCACGTAGCCAATGGCCCGTGCCGCCCGCACGGCTGCCTCGCCCATCCTGGCGCGCAGCGCGGGCGATACCGCCGGCGATGGGGCTTCCTCGATCACCTTCTGGTGGCGGCGCTGCACCGAGCAATCGCGTTCGCCAAGGTGGATCACATTGCCATGCGCGTCGGCAAAGACCTGAATCTCGACGTGGCGTGGTCGGATGACGGCGCGTTCCAGGATCAACTCGTCGTTGCCGAACGCCGTCGCGGCTTCCGACCGCGCACTGGCGAGCGCCGCGGGCAACGCAGCGGCATCGGGCACCAATCGCATGCCGCGTCCGCCGCCGCCTGCTGCAGCTTTGACCATGAGCGGAAAACCGATGCGCCCGGCTTCTGCCAGCAAGGTCTTGTCGTCCTGCGCCTCGCCCTGATAGCCTGGCACGCACGGCATGTCCGCGGCCAGCATCAGGCGCTTGGCTTCGGCCTTGTTGCCCATGGCACGGATGGCGCTGGCCGGCGGACCGACGAAGACCAGTCCGGCGTCGGTCACAGCATCGGCGAACTCGGCGTTCTCGGCCAGGAAGCCATAGCCCGGATGGACGGCATCGGCACCAGCGTTTCGCGCGGCAGCGATGATGGCTGCAATGTTGAGGTAGGACTCACGCGGCGCGGCAGCACCGATACACACGGCCCGATCCGCGCTGGCCACGTGCGGGCTGTGGCGGTCGGCCTCGGAGTAGACGGCAACGGTGCCAAGCCCAAGTCGGCGGGCCGTCCGCATGATGCGGATGGCGATCTCGCCCCGGTTGGCCACGAGCACGGTATGGAAGGGTCGGCTGGAAGCTGACATGAAATGCTCTCTGGAAAGTTTCTTTGCGTTCAGACGCCCGTCGATTGCGCGGCGCAGACGATGCCGGCATCAAATCGCGTGACCCAGCGCGCATCGCGCTTTTCGCGGAAGGCCGCGATACCTTCTGCACCTTCGGTGCGCATGCACTGGGCAAACTGATGTGATGCGCCATCGAGCAGGCTGTCCACCGGCGTCTGGCCGCATCTGGCGACCAATGCCTTGAACTGGCGGTTGGCGTGTGGCCCGCAGCGTCCAATGCGGGTCAGCCACTCGGCGATCAGTTCGTCCAGTCCGGCGGCGTCATCGGCCAACTGGTCCACGAGCCCGATCGCCTCTGCCGCCACGCCGTCCAGACGCTCGCCGGTCAGGCCCAGGCGACGTGTCAGCGCGGCGCCGAGACGGCCTACGACGAACGGTGCGATCTGCGCGGGAATGATGCCCAGCGAGGTTTCCGACAAGGCGAACCGCGCCGCGCGGGTTGCGAGCACAACGTCTGCGGCACATGCCAGGCCCATGCCGCCGCCCATCGCCGGCCCGTCCACGGCCGCGATCACGGGTACCGGAAGTGCCGCCAGCCGTGTCATGAAATGACCGAACTGGCGGTTGCGCGCGGCAACCGGGTCTTCGTGGCCAACATCGGCGTCAAGCCGCGCCTGGAAATTGCCGACGTTGCCCCCGGCGCTGAAGGTTCCACCCGCACCGCGCAGCACCAGCGCGCGGATGCCGACGTCGGCTTCAGCCTGCGCCACGATGTCCGTCAACACGGCGACCACTTCCGGAGCGAGCGCATTGCGCGTGGCCGGGATGTTGAGCGTGGCGAACAACACGCCCTCCACGCAACGTACGATGACTGGGTTGGTCATGGCTCGTCTCAGCGGTCGTGGCGGGACATCAGCCCCATCTGCTTGGCAATTACCTGCAGCATCACCTCGTCGGCGCCACCACCGATCGATCCAAGCCGGAAATCCCGATACGCGCGATTGGCGTGGTTGTCCCACGTGTAACCCATGCCGCCCTGGAACTGGATGCACCAGTCGGCTATTTCGCGCGACAGGCGTCCCGCTTTTAGCTTGGCCATCGACGCCAGTTCCACCACATCCTCGCCCTGGATATAGGCTCGCGTTGCCACGTGAACCAGCGCGCGCAGCGATTCGAGTTCGGTCTTCAGTTCGGCGAGCTTGAACTGGATGTACTGGTTGTCGAGCAGCGGCTTGCCGAACGCTACGCGCTGGCGGAGGTAGTCGGCGGTCTCCTCGATCAGCGCGCTGCACGCCAGCCGGCGGGCTGCACCGTTCAGGCGCTCCTCCTGAAACTGCTTCATTTGATAGATGAAGCCCATGCCCTCCTCGCCAATACGGTTGCGCGCCGGCACGCGTACGTCATCGAAGAAGATCTGGGCGGTGTCCGAGCACCACATGCCCATCTTGCGGATCTTCTGCACTTCCACGCCGCGCACGAGTCGGCCGTTTTCCCGCAACGGCACGATGATCAGCGACTTGTTCTTGTGGACCGGCCCGTCTGACGTGTTGCAAAGCAGGCAGATCCAGTCGGCCTGCGTGCCGTTGGTGATCCACATCTTGGAGCCGCTGATCACGTAATCGTCGCCGTCGCGACGTGCGCGTGTCTTCAGCGATGCGACATCAGAGCCCGCTCCGACTTCCGACACGCCGATGGAGACCACCATCTCGCCGGCGATGGCAGGTGCCAGGAATTCGCGCTTGAGCGCGTCAGAGCCGAATGCCGCCAGTGCAGGCGTGGCCATGTCGGTTTGCACGCCGATACCCATCCCAACACCTTGCGCGCGTGCGTGGCCCAGGGCTTCGGCGGCGGCGACGGCGTACGAGAAATCCAGGCCCAACCCGCCGTATTCCACAGGCTTGGTGATACCGAGGAATCCAAGCTCGCCCATCTTCCGGAATAGCGCGTGGGCGGGAAATGTCTCCGCTGCTTCCCATTCGTCGACGAACGGGTCGATCTCGGCCGCGACGAACCGGCGAATACTGTCCATGATGCTGCGGTGGTCCTGGGTATAAAGCATCTGTGTCTCCGGGGTACCTTGTTTGTTCAGATCTGATGAGGTGCGAAAGCGTCGGAAGCGTCGGAAGCGTCAGAAACGCGCAACGCCGAACTGCATCGCGCGGGGTGTGCGGGCGGCGGCTTCTCGCGCGGTGGCCAGTACAAAGGCCAGCACCGCGCGTGTGTCGCGTGGGTCGATCACACCATCGTCCAGCAGCAATCCGCTGGTGACGAACGCGCTGCCCTGACGCTCGAAGTTGGCGACGATCTCGGCGGTCTGCGCGGCCAGCGCCGCCTCGTCCACTGGCACGCCCTTGCGCGCGGCCTGCTGACGGGCCACGATTTCGAGTGTCATCGCAGCCTGCTCTCCGCCCATGACGGCCGTGCGCGCGTTGGGCCACGAGAAGCAGAAGCGCGGATGGAAGCCACGGCCGCACATGCCGAAATTGCCGGCGCCGAAGCTCGCGCCGCAGTACAACGTGACGTGTGGAACCGTGGAGTTGGAGAGCGCCTGAATCATCTTCGAGCCGTGCTTGATCATGCCGGCCTCCTCCGATGCCTTGCCGACGATGAAGCCCGTGGTGTTCTGCAGAAACACGATCGGTGTGCCGGACTGGTTGCAGGCCTGAATAAACTGCGCGGCCTTGGTGGCGCCAGCCGGATCGATCGGGCCATTGTTGGCGATAAAGCCGACGGCATGGCCTTCGATGCGGGCATGTCCGCAGACGGTGCCCGGTCCGTAGTCGGGCTTGAACGGCAGCCAGGCGGAGTCATCCACCAGCCTGGCGATAACTTCGCGCATATCGACCGGACGCTTGTGATCCAGGGTCATGACACCTTCGAGCTCGGCCGCGGGGAGCTTCGGCGCCCGTGCCGGCCGTGGCGGCGTCTGATCCACACGGGGCCAGTCGAGGCTGGCGACGATGTCCCGTGCCGTGGCAATGGCGTGTTCGTCGTCCTCGGCCAGATACTCGGCCAGACCGCTGACGGTGGCGTGTAGATCCGCGCCACCCAGTTCTTCGTCGGTGGCAATCTCGCCTGTTGCGGCTTTGAGCAGCGGCGGGCCGGCCAGGAAGGCGCGGGCGCGCTTGCGGACCATCACGACGTAATCGGACAGGCCCGGCATGTACGCCCCGCCGGCCGTGGACGAGCCGTGGACCACCGTAATGACCGGTAGCCCGGCTGCCGAGAGCCGCGCCAGGTTGTAGAAGATCGTGCCGCCTCGCACGAATTTGTCGACCCTGTACTTGCGCAGGTTCGCGCCGGCCGACTCCACGAGATGGATCAGCGGCAACCGGTTCTCCAGCGCGATGTCCTGGCAGCGCATCAGCTTCAGGTTGCCGGCCTCGGTCATGGCGCCGGCGTCGATGCCTGAATCAGTGGCCAGCACCATACAGCGCACGCCGCTCACAAAGCCGATTCCGGCCACCAGCGAGCCGCCGGGAATCGACGTATCGGGATTCGGATCGTCCAGCCCATATCCCGCAAGCGTGGCCAGCGGCAGGAATGGCGCACCGGGGTCGAGCAGACAGGCAACTCGCTCGCGCGGCAGCAGCGCCCCGCGTTTCTGAAAGCTTGAGCGAGCACGCGACGAGGCGTCGACGGCTCGCTGTTCCAGCGCGCGCAGCCGGTCTGTCAGCGCCTGCATGCCAGCACGCTGCGTGGCAAAGGTATCCGAGGTGGAATCAATCCGGGTATCGAAGGGGATCATGGTGGGAGACCGGCTGGCGTCCGATAGCGCGTGTTGGCTTGACGGGTTATATGAAGTGAGTCCATTGCAATCCACCCTTCACCGCCGGACAACCACAACGGGCGTCGTTGTGCATAATGTGCACAACTTAGGTATTAACCCTGCAACCTACACTCGCCCTGCCGGTCTCCTTATGCCTTTGAGCGCCAAAGCGGATGCCCCCCTCCCCCAACCCGGGGTGCAAAGCCTGGCACGCGCCTTTGCGCTGCTGCACCTGCTGGGCACACACCACGACCCGGGATTGACCCTGCCCGAGCTTGCCACGCTGGCGAATATCGATCGCACTACCGCGCATCGCATGATCCGTTTCCTGGAGGCGGCGGGATACGCCGAGCGCGAACCAGCCGGCAAGCGCTATCACCTGGGCAGCGCGGCCATGGCGTTGGGCCTGCGGGCAATGAACCGACCGCCTCCCGATAGCCGCATCGTCACGCGGATGAAGGCGGTGGCGCGTCTGACTGGCGATGCGGTGTTCCTGATTGGGCGTCTAGGCGACCACGGACATTGCCTGCACACCGAGGAAGGCGCGCATCGCATCAAGACCTTTGATCTGTTGACTGGCACGTCGCGGCTGCTGGGTCAGGGCACGGCGAGCATGGCGCTGATGGCAAGGCTGGATAACGACGAAATCCGGAAGCACTACAACCGGCATCGGGCGGAGTACGAGAAAGGTGGATTGAGCCTGCTGGCACTGTTGCGCGGCGTGGACCGCAGCCGCAAGCTTGGTTATGTGCTGGCTGGCGCCGGCGGGGTGGCCGGCGTGGGCTACCTGTTGCCACTGGCGCTGGAGGGCGACCTGGCAGTGAGCGTCGTGTCCGCCGCGTCACGGATGCCCGTGTCGCGGCGTCACGAAATCGGCGCGCTATTGCAGGCGACATTCGGCGCAGATTGAGCCCCGAAGCCGCCAATGACCCCGCTTACTGGTTCTTCATCGCCTCGGCCAGTCGCGCGATGATCTCGCCCTCGCTCTTGAATGCCTTCTGCGCGTAGGCCGTGTACTGCTCGGGATTCATATAGTTGCTGACCATGCCGTACTGGCGGGTCACGTTCAGGAACTTCGGGTCCTTGAGCGCATTGCGGAAGGCCTCGTCTAGCCGCTTCACGACTGCGGGCTTCATGTTTGCCGGGCCGACGATGCCGAACGGCGAGTTCGACCACACCGGATAGCCGATCTCCTTCAGCGTCGGCGCATTGGGGAAGTCCGCGGCGCGTTTCTCCGACAGCGTCGCCAGCACGCGCATCTGCCCACCCTGCACGTAGGGCAGCAGCGTGTTCGACAGCACCGCCACATCGGACGAACCGCTCAGCAGCGCGGTGATCGCCTCGGCGTCGCCCTTGTACGGGACGTGGGTCCAGTTCGATTGCGACACCCGCGCCAGTTCGGAAATGGTCAGGTGCTGGCTGCCGTAGATGCCGGTGGTGCCGTAGCTGATGCCTTTCTTGTTGGCCTTGGCATCGGCGATCAGCTCCTGCATGGTCTGCCACTTCGCGTCCTTCTTCACGGCAACCGCGAAGTTGTAGTCCGCGATCATGGAGATGTACGTCAGGTCCTTGAGCGGGTCATAGCGCATCTTCTGCACATGCGGCAGGCGGAAGATCACCACGGGCGCCATGCTGAGCGTGTAGCCATCCGGTTCGGTGGTGGCCATCTGCGTGGCGCCGAGCGTGCCACTGACACCGGGCTTGTTTTCCACCACGATCGACTGGCCCAATTCACGGCCAGCCGCGTCGGCAAGCGCGCGTGCCACCTGATCGGTGACGCCGCCCGCGCCGTAAGGCACGATGAGCCGGATCGGACGGGTTGGGAAATCGTCGGCGGCCAGCGCCGGCGTGCCAAGGGAAGCCGTCAGCGCCAGGCCGGTGGTGGCCAGCGCGACACGGAAGAAGCGACGTCGTTGCATGAAGGTGTCTCCTGATTTGTCTGCCGGATCTGTCATGTCCGGTCTGCGAGGTTGTCCGCACAGTATGACAATGCCGCCACGGAGCGGACCATCAGGAATTGGAGAATACCGGTCGCATATCCACCGATTTCATCGTCTACATGCACGGGTTGCATGTCGCCAAATAAAAAAACGCCCCGCAGTGCGGGGCGCTCCCTAACTCCATGCCCTACCCTCAGGCTGCTTTTTTCCCCCGTAGCAGCTTCTTGTCAATTTTTCCGACGCTGGTCTTCGGAATCTCGGCCACGAAGGCGATCCGATCAGCTTCAGGTACCGCGAACTTGCTCAGGCGCTGGGCCGAGACATGGTTCATCAGCTCCGCGCGAATGTCCTCGGCGCCCACTTCCGAATCCGGTTGCCGCACCACGAAGGCCATTGGCCGCTCGCCCCAACGCGCGTCGGGCACGCCAATCACGGCGCACTCTCGCACGCCCGGCACGCGCGTGACCAGGTTCTCGATCTCGATCGACGAGACCCACTCGCCACCGGTCTTGATCACGTCCTTGAGGCGGTCCACGATCTGCACAAAGCCGTTCTCGTGGACGACCGCGACGTCCTGCGTGTGCAGGTAGCCGTCGGCCCAGAGTTCTTCTGACGCACTCGGCTTGCGGAAGTAACTGCGGGTCAGGTATGGCGCGCGCAGCACGATCTCGCCCTGGCTTTGGCCATCGCGTGGCAGTTCCCGCATGTCCGTCCCCACGATGCGGAAGTCTGCCAGCGGCACCGGACGGCCCGTCGAGCAACGCAGGCGGACTTCTTCCTCGCGGCTGGCCGGCTGGTATCCCGGCGGCAACTGCGCCAGCGCCACGATCGGCCCGGTTTCAGACATGCCGTAGCCGGCAAAGATGTCGATGCCCCGCTCCAGCGCGGCCTCGCACAAGGACGGTGGCAGCGCCGAACCGCCGATGATGATCTTCCAGCCGCTCAGGTCCTGCCCGCCTGCCTCTGCGGCGTGCAGCAGCATTTGCAGGATTGTCGGCACGCAGTGCGAGAACGACACCTTTTCCTGGGCACGCAGCTTCAGCAGCATTTCGGGCGCGTAGCGGCCCGGCAGCACCGTGCGCAGGCCCAGCGTGATCGCAACATACGGGATGCCCCAGGCCATCACATGGAACATCGGCGTGATCGGCATGTACACGTCCTCGCGATGCATGCGCTGGCCTTCGCGCGGCGAGCACAGGCTGGCCGTCGCGGTCAGCGTATGCAGCACGATGTCGCGATGGCTGTAGCACACGCCCTTGGGGTCGCCCGTGGTGCCTGTCGTATAGAACGTGGCGGCCTTCGTGCGCTCGTCAAACTCCGGAAACTCGAATTCCGGCGAGGCGGCGCCGACCAGTGCCTCGTACTCGCCGGCGAACGGGATAGCCGTGTCGGGCACGGTCTGTCCGTCTGCCATCAGCACGAAGCGTGGATTGCACGTGAGCTTGTCCCGGATCTGGTCGATCACGGGCACGAAGTCCGGATGCACCAGCACGACGTCAGCGCCCGCGTCATTCAGCGTGTACAGGATCTGCTGCGGCGACAGGCGAACGTTGACCGTGAAGAGCGTGGCGCCCATCATCGGCACGCCGAAATAGCACTCCAGGTAGCGGTGGCTGTCCCAGTCCATCACGGCCACCGTGGAGCCGTGATGCACGCCGAGAGCCGAAAGCGAATTGGCCAGCTTTCCCACGCGCTCGCGGAATTCGCGATAGGTGTAGCGCAGCTCGCCGCGGTAGCTGATCTCCTGGTCGCCATACAGACTCATGGCGTTGATCAGGAGCTGCTTGACCAGCAGCGGGTATGCGTAGGCCGAACGCGCGGAAACGATCAGGTTCTCCATATTGACTCCGGTACTGCTCAGAACGGCACGCTGCCGATAATGCCCGCGCGCTCCATCTTGCGATAGCAAGGCGGATAGTCCATCACGGCGTAATGCTGTGTGGCGGTGTTGTCCCAGATCGCCACGCTATTGGGCTGCCAGCGCCAGCGCACCTGGTACTCAGGGATATAGGCCTGCGAGATCAGGTAGCGCAGCAGGTCCGCCGCGCCCGGGTTGCCATCCTGACCGAAGCGCACGCGCGCTGGAGTGTGGTAGTTCGTGAAGTGCGTGGTGAAGCCGTTCACATAGAGGATCTTCTCGCCGGTGTCCGGATGGGTGCGGACCACGGGGTGCTCGGCATCGGGATAGCGCTCCTTGAGCGCCAGCCGCTTCTCGATCGGCATCACGGCACCGAAGCTGGCTTCGATGCTGTGGCGCGCGCGCAGGTCGGCGATCTGGGACTTGATATGGTCGGGCAGGTTCTCGTACGCGAGGGCCATGTTCGCCCACATCGTGTCGCCGCCCACGGGCGGGCATTCCACGCAACGCAGCACGGCGCCGAACTGCGGGGCCTCGCGCCAGGTGGTGTCGGAGTGCCACGCGTTCTCGTAGCGGTCGTTCGGCTGGTCCGGCGACTTGTAGATGCGGACCAGGCCCGGATGCTCCGGATCGCTGCCCGCCACTGGGTGATCCTCGAGTTCGCCGAAGCGGCGCGCGAACGCAACATGCTCGGCGCGGCTGAAGGTCTGGTCGCGCAGGAATACCACGCGGTGTTTCAATAGCTGCGCGCGGATTTCGGCGAACAGATCGTCGCTCTTGATCGCGTCAGCCAGGTTGACGCCAACCAGTTCGGCACCGATGGCACAGGTCAGTGGTTTGACTTGCATGGCAGGCTCCTCAGACGACGAAAATTGACGAACCGGTGGTCTTGCGCGATTCCAGGTCGCGGTGAGCCTGCACGGCGTCTTCCAGTGCGTAGCGCTGGTTGATCTCGATACGGATGCGGCCGGCACCCACGTGGTCGAACAGTTCGCCGGCCAGTTCCGCCTTTTCGCCCGGGTCCGCGATGTAGTCGGCCAATGCCGGACGCGTCACGTAGACCGAGCCCTTCATGGCCAGCAGTACGGGATCGAACGGCGGGATCGGGCCCGATGCGGTGCCCACGCAGACCAGCAGCCCACGGCGCTTGAGCGAATCGAGCGACGCCATGAACGTGTTCTTGCCGACGCTATCGAACACCACCGTGGCGCCCACGCCATCGGTCAGTTCGCGCACGCGCTTGGCCACGTCCTCGTGGCTGTAGTTGATGATGTGATCGCAACCATGCGCGCGTGCCACCTCGGCCTTGGCCTCGGACGACACGGTGCCGATCACGTTCAGGCCCTGCAGCTTGGCCCACTGGGACACGATCAGGCCGACGCCGCCTGCCGCAGCGTGCAGCAGAATCGTATCGCCGCGCTTGAACGCGTAGATGCGGCGCATCAGGTAGGCGGAGGTCAGGCCGCGCATCGTCATTGCGGCGGCGGTCTCGAAGCCGATGTTCTCCGGCAGGCGGATCAGCGGCGCGGCCGGCACCAGACGCTCGGTGCTGTAGGCGCCCAGCGTGTTCAGGAAGCCGGTGTACGTCACGCGATCGCCGACAGCGACGTTGGTCACGTCCGGGCCGATGGCCTGCACCACACCGGAGGCTTCCACGCCCATGCCCGCGGGAAGCGGTACCGGATAGGTACCATTGCGGAAGTATGTATCCGCGTAGTTCAGGCCAACCGCCACGTGGCGAATGCGCACCTGCCCCGGGCCCGGATCACCCACTTCCATGTCTTCGCAGCGAAGGACCTCGGGTCCGCCGGTCTCATACATGCGCACGACTTTTGCCATCGCATCGTCTCCTGTTGTGTGTTGCCGCACGACGTGTGCCGCCATGTCAGCCAATCTAGATGCCCCGGCTGACTGCCGCTTTGCAATCGCTGCATCCGGCTTTGCATTTCATGCCAACACGGCCTATCATCCACGCCGAGTACGACGCGGCATGGTCCAGGGCACCCCGGGCACGTGATGCGCGAAAAACAAGATGGGAGACAAGCTTGAGAACACTGGTGCGCGCTGCGGCACTGACCAATTTCTTCGAGGTAGCGGCGGCGGAAGGCCTGAACCCACAGCCCTTGCTCCGGCAGGCCGGATTGACACGCGCGCTGCTGACCGATCCCGAGCAGCGGGTTCCGGTGGACGCGTGCGCGGTATTGCTGGAGTCCGCGGCGGATGCATCGTCCTGCCTCACCTTCGGGCTGCGCATGGCGGAGTCCCGGCAGTTATCGGATTTCGGCCTGATGAGCCTGCTGATCAGCCAGCAGCCCACGCTGCGTGACGCGCTCGACACGATCATCCGTTACCGTCACCTGGTCAATGAGTCCGTGGCAATCATGGTGGAGTCGGCCGGCAAGGTGGTCATGATCCGGCAGGAGGTGGTGCTCGGCGCGCCTTCCCGACAAGCCACCGAACTGGCCCTGGGCGTGGTGTTTCGCTTGTGCCGCGCCCTGCTCGGCGCGCATTGGCATCCACTCAGCGTCAACTTTACCCATGCCGCGCCGCCCGACCTGCAGGTGCACCGCCGGTTGTTCGGGTGCCCGCTGGAGTTCGGCAGCGAGTTCAGTGGCATTGTCTGCCTGGCGGCAGATCTCGACGCGCCGAATCCGACAGGCGACCCGGCCATGGCTCGCCATGCGCAGCGACTGGTGGATACCCTGCCCCGTGTGAACGAGGCGTCGATCGGGCGTGAAGTGCGCAATGCGGTGTACCTGATGCTGCCAATGGGCCGCGCCAGCTGCGAGGCCGTGGCCCAGGGGCTGGGCCTGAGCTTGCGGACCATGCAACGGCAACTCGACGAAGCCGGCGAATCGTTCACCGACATCCTGAGCGAGGTGCGCCGCGATCTGGCGCAGCGGTACGTCGGCAACCCGGACTACTCCCTGCTACGCGTTTCGGAATTGCTCGGCTATGGTTCAGCCAGTTCCTTCACGCGCTGGTTTTCCACCCAGTTTGGGGAAGCCCCCCTGGCTTGGCGCCGGCGCCACAGTGTCAACCGGTGACTTGCACAGCACCATCGAATTCGCCTAGTCTGAGCGTGCGTCGCCACATCGGAGCTCCCATGGAAATGCCTAATGCAGTGCTGTTGACCGTTGCCCTCACCCTTGGCCTGCCTGCCGTTGCGCTGGCTCAGTCCACATCGCCCGCCCAGGGCAATGCCGCAGCGGCCATCTCCGATGCCGTACAGGAGGGAGCGAACCCCTATCGTCCGCCTTCGGCGAGCAGCGTCAGCCCCGAGGAAGCTCGCCGGGCGAAGTGCGAGGAGCTCAAGAACCAGTTCGCCGCAGGCGCGCATGGGCCCAGCAGCTACACCTCTCCAGGCATGGCCACGCAGAATGCACAGGGTCGCGCGGTGCCCAAGATCGAACGGGACAAGTCGCGAGATGCGCTGGAAGATACCTATCGCGCGAACTGCACGTAAGGGCTCAGGGCTTCGCCTGATCCATCAGCCTGGCCATGTTGCTCTTGATGACATCGAGCACGGCAGCCGTCATCAGTGACGTCGACATGCCGAACATCAGGATGCCGTTGGCTGCCTCGATTGGCCCCAGCATGCGCCAGCGCTCGGACATGACGATATCGCCATAGCCGAGCGTGGCGAAGTTGACACTGGAGTGATACAGCGCTGGCACGAAGCTCTGGAACTCGCCCAGCATCAGGAACAGCACGGCCCAGATCGCGATCTGCACGATGTTGCAGGCCAGCGTCAGCAGCATCACCGCCATCAGCAGCGCGATCTCCATCCATAGCGCCTCGCGCCCTTCCCAGCGTTTGCGATAGCGCGCATAGCGGCGCAGGCAGATCGCCACCACCACGCCTTGCAGGATCAGACACAACAGCATCACGGGTGCGGCGACCAGCAGGTGTATGCGCATGGAGCCTCCTCAGGTTCTCAGATCGCTGGCGATGCCGTGGACACGGTTCGCTGCCGCCGATGGTCGAGCCATCGCAGCATGAATACGCCATAGAGCGACACGCCGATGAACAGTCCCATGCGGACGGCGAACGCGTGGTAGACATCCTTGCCTGCCGCGCTGTCTTCCACCGACTGTCCAAGCAGGATGATCATCGTCACCAGGCTGTTGAGCCAGAATCCCGGGGTCGCGCGTGTCGGTCGGATCGCGAAGAGCCGGCGGGCAACCACCAGCGCGAACAGGATCGTCCAGAGAAAGAACATCCACAGATTGACGGACAGGCCAAGCGCGAACCAGAACAAGATCGCCAGCAGCCCGCCAAGCAGCGTGGACCCGAGCAGTTCGGTCGCGGCGCTACGCGCCGTCGTGCAGCTTTGCCGGCCCAGGCTGACAGCCTTCATGACGATGGGCAGGTAGCCGGCCGGATCGGCCATGGCCAGCAGGAAGGCCGGCATGACGACCAGCGTCGCGCGCCACGCCATCCAGTCCGCATCGCTGGCAACCGGCGCGGGTGGTTTGGCCGCGGGCGTGGCCGTGCCAGGCTCCGGAATCAGCCAATGGCAGACCGCCAACATCACCACGCCAAGCAGCAGCCCCCGGGCCAGCGCGCCAATCACGCTGAGGGCGAGTCCCATGTCGGCGGTGCCGGCCACCGAGATCAGCGCAATGCCTGCCACAAGGAACGTCGACACGAGCCCGTTGCCGCCGCGCAGGCCGTAACGGAAGGCCAGGAACAGGCCGAGCGCGGTCATCAGCACCCCACTCAGCGGCGCGTGCCGCAGGAACGGGATCAGTAGCAGTCCGGTTCCAGTGGTCGCGATGACAAGCAGCGCCAGCGCCAACCCCGCCTTGGCGGGCAGCGGGCGCCCTACCGTGGCGAACAGGAACACGGCCAGCACGGGCGCAACCATCGGAATCGCCCATTGGAAACCGAAGCTGGTCGCCAGACAGAGCGCGGTGCCGATAGCCAGGCGCAACGCGCGGCGGGACCGCGCCGCGGTTGCGGCAGTGGCGGCGGCCGATGCGCCTGCGTCAGTAGACATAGGACAGCCAGCTCATCAGACGGATGTACAGCCGGCCCAACGGATTGAGCGGGTTGCCTGAGGTCGGGAACGCCATCACTTCGGCCTGGCCGCCCACGCGCACGCCGCGCAGCGAAGGGAGTTGCCCCGGATCGATATCGACGATCACCGGAAAGCGCTGCGCGGGCCGCAGCCAGTCGCGGCTGTTCTGCACCGTCGGCAGGCTGCCTGGTGGCGGGCTCTGGCCAGTGCTCACGCCATAGCCAATGCTGCGCACCTTGCCTTCGAGCACCTTGCCCGGCAGCGCGTCGAGTACGATGGCCACGGGCGTGCCCGGCTCTACGTGGCCCAGGTTGTTTTCGGTGAGGTCGGCGGTAATCCAGATATCCTGGATCGCGATCAGCGTCATGACCGGGCTGCCGGCGCCGGCAAAACGGCCGACTTCCGTTTGCAGGTCGGTGACCAGCCCGCCGGTACGCGCCCGGATCTTGGCGTTGGACAGATCGAGCTCCGCCTTTTCAACCGCCGCAGCGGCGCTGCGCAGCTTGGCGTTGTTCTCTTCGCTGCCGCCCTGCTGCTCCTTGGCCCGTTCGACCTCGGCGCGGGCCGCGCCGACCTGGCTGACAGCCTGCGTGTGCGTGGCGCGCGCTACCTCCAGCCGCCGCACGGAAACCGTGCCGGGGTCTTCCCGATACAGACGCTCAAGCCGCTCGCTGTCCTGCCGAGCCTTGAGCTCGTTGGCCTGCGCCGCTCGCAGCGATTCGCGCGCGGAATCGATGCCCGCCGTATTCGCGCCGATCTGCCGGCGCGTGGATTCGAAATCGGCGCGGGCGCGGTCCAGCGCGATCCGGTACTGCTGTGGGTCGACCTCGAACAGCACGGTGCCGACCTCCACATTCTGGTTGTTGTGAACCGGCACCTGGGTGACGCGGCCAGACACTTCTGAAGCCACTGGAATCACGAACGCCTGCACACGCGCCTGCTGGGTATAAGGCGTGAAGCGGTCGGCCAGCAGATACCAGACCAGACTGAGCACGATCGCGATGACGACCCACCGCACCCCTTTTCCCGACGCGTCTCCGGATGCCGCCGGGCCTGGCGAGGCAGGCGGCGTGGCTGGCGCATTCGCATCACTGGCGTCACTCATTGGCGTTGGCTCCCGGTGGCTTTGGCCGTGGTGTTATTGGATGTCGGCGGCGTGCGCGGCGGCTCGTCCAGCAGGTCTCCCCAATCGGTACGCTGCCGCATCTGGTCGCGGGTGGCTGGGTCGACCAACGGCTGCTCGCTGTACCAGCCACCGCCAAGGGCCTTATAAAGGTCGATCAGATAGCCAACGGCGTTGCTGCGATTGACCAGATAGGCATCCTGCTGGGCGAACAACGCCCGCTGGGCATCGAGCACGCGCTGGAAGTCGGAGTACCCCTCCTTGAACAGGGTGTTGGCCAGCGTCAGCGAGCGTTCCGCTGAATACGCGGCCTCACGCAGGATTTCTTCGCGTTCGAGTGCCTTGAGCAGGCCGCTGGCCGCATCGTCGGCCTCGCGCGCCGCCACGCGCACGTCGTTCTGGTAGGTGAGGATCAGTTGCTGGAGCCGGGCATCCTGCACGCGCACGTTGTTGTGGATCCGGCCATAGTCGAAGATGTTCCAGCGAAGGCTGGGGCCGCCCACCAGCAGCAGGCCGTTCTGCGTCCCGGGCAGCGAAGTCGCGGACCAGCCGATGCTGCCGACGAGCGTCACCGATGGATACAGGTCTGCCTTCGCCACGCCGATCTGGGCCGACTGCGCCGCGATCTGGAACTCGGCGGCCCGGATGTCCGGTCGGCGCAGCAACAGGTTGGCGGGCACGTCTTGCAGAATCGCCCGATCGATCCGGGGCAACACGCCCTCCTTGCCAGATGCCTCGCCCAACTCGGGAATCGGGCCCGGCGGCCTTCCCAGCAGGATCGCCACAGCGTTGCGCGAGAGCGCTATCTGCCGCTCCAGTTCGGGAATGCTGCTCAACGTGCCGAAGTACTGCGTCTTGGCCTGTTGCAGGTCCAGTTCGTCGCTTTCGCCGGCCTTGAACAGTCGCTCGGTGATCTCATAGCTGCGCTTCTGCAGCCGTGCGTTCTCCCGCGCTATCCGCACGCGGGCCTCCGCGGTGCGCAATGCGTAATAGGTCTGCGCGAGTTGTGCGTGAAGCAGTACCAGTACGTTCTCGTGATTCGCCTGGGCCGCGAAGTACGCGGCATCGGCGGACTCGATCGCCCGGGCGAATTTCCCCCAGAAGTCGAGTTCCCAGCCGACATCGACACCCGCGCTGTACTCCCACACGCGAGCGGTTTGCGCAGTTGGCCCGGATTGGCGGCTGTGAACGTACATGGCATCCGCGCCCGCCTGCTGCATCTGGGGATACCGGCCAGCCAGCGCCATGCCAAGTTGCGCTCGGGCTTCCATGACCCGCAGGCCGGCAATCCGAACCCCGGCGTCATTGGCATCGGCCTCGGTGATCAGGTGTTCGAGCACCGGGTCGTTGAAGACCTGCCACCATTGGCGCATATCCGGTTGGGCACCCGCCTCGCTGGCCTGCCCGATCGCCTCGCTGGTCCATTGGCCGCTCCACGTCTCGTGCTGCGGCTGGAAATCCGGGCCAACGCGCGCGCAGCCGGCGAGCATCGTCGCGGCCAGCATCCAGCAACGGAACACGCGGCCCTGGGGCAACATCGCTATCCGGCAGCCGGACCGCTTTCGGTACGTCCCGACGCCTGGCCACTCTCCACGGCCTCACCACTCGCCACGGTCTCGCCGCCTTCGACGGCTTGCTGCTGGGTGTCTTCCACCCACTGCCAGAACAACTGGTATCCAACCGCGAGCACCACGGGGCCGACGAATAGCCCGATTACGCCTCCGCTGACCATGCCGCCGAGCGCGCCGATCAACACCACCGGCATAGGCACATCCACGCCACGGCCCAGCAGCATCGGCTTGAGCACGTTATCCGCCAGGCCGGCGATGAACACGTAGACGGCAAAGACGATGTTCATGCCGCTGACGCCCTCGGTCGCGATCACGAAGATGATCACGGGGATGGTGATCAGCGTGGCAGGCAACTGCATGATGCCGAGCAGCAGCACCGCCAGCGCCAGCAGCCCTGCCCCCGGCACACCCTTCATAACGAAGGCGACACCGATCAGCAGCATCTGGATGAATGCAATACCCACCACGCCCTGCGCGACCGCGCGCACGGTGGCCGTGCACAGCACGGTAAGGCGGGGGCCGCGCTCCGGCCCGGAGATGCGGGACGCAATCTGAATCGCGCTGCGCGTGCCGAGCTCGCCGTAGGCCATGAAGATGCCCGCGATCATGAGCGCCGCCACGAAGATCAGCAGCCCGACGCCCACGCCACGCGCCGTGCCGAGCAACGCCAGGGCCACCACCTTGATCTGTGGCGCCAGCTTTTCAGCCAGCGAGGCGAAGTCGGTGGAGGCAAGGTGCCAGAAGCCGTAGAGTTGCTTGCCCACAAACGGCCAGGCCGCCACCGATTCGGACGGTGGCGGAATCCGGATGTTGCCGCTGCGCGCGATCTCCAATGCGTGTTCGACCGAGTCAATCAATGCGATGCCGAGCAGGCACGAGGGCACGAGGATGATGCAGATGACCAGGAAGACGATCAGGGTGGCCGTGCGGCCCTCTCCATCGAAGATCTTGCCGCGCAGGTACGTCTGCAGCGGATAGAGCGTGATCGCCAGGATCACTGACCACGCCATCAGGCTGATGAACGGCTTAAAGATCTCGAAGCAAGATATCGCCAGCAACAAGATCAGGCCGAAGCGGATATATACGTCGATCAGCGTACGAGAGATCGTAGGGATCGAAAGACGTGTTTGCAGCATCGGCGGCCTCCTTGTGAACCTCTGGCGCGCGCCTTTGCCGCGCCACCTCTCACACGAGCCGGCTCTGGCGCCTGCGCCTCCAGCCAAGGGCAAGCAGGACAGCGCCGACGAACATGATCACGAAGCAGCCGATCAACCAGTCCCTCGCGAGAACCGTGAAGAGATAGTGCTGCGGCGCTTCTGACAGCTTGAACAAGTGAATCTCGAGACCATGCAGGGCGAAACTGAACAGGTTGACATTCTCTGGCAGCCCGCCCACCGGATCGCACAGGAATACCCCTGCGAGAGCCGCCCAGAAACCGATGATGATCAGCCAGTATCCAGTCTTGAACATGGTCGAGTACGCTCCCAATGAAAGAGTCAGCCAAGCCCGTGCGCAAAGCAATTGGTCCTTGGGCCAAGCCATGCTTGAGCCAAGCATTGGACCAAAGTCCCTTGCCAAGGTCATGCCCGTATCCGAGATTGATACTTGAGGCAATGGGGCCTGCTGCAAGCGCCGGGAGAAACACTTATGGTAAAGGACTCGCGCCGTACTGACGAGGATTCCGCAGCGCAGCAGGACCTTGACTCGAAGACGTACGAGAAGGCGCTGCGCTCGCTGCACGTTGAACTGGTGCACCTGCAGGACTGGGTCAAGGCTACTGGTGCCAAGGTATGCGTCATCTTCGAAGGGCGTGACGGTGCCGGCAAAGGCGGCGTCATCAAGGCCATCACCGAGCGGGTCAGCCCCCGCGTCTTTCGCGTGATCGCCCTGCCCGCTCCCACTGATCGCGAAAAGAGCCAGATGTACGTGCAACGGTACATCCCGCATCTTCCCGCAGCCGGCGAGATCGTGATCTTCGACCGTAGCTGGTACAACCGTGCCGGCGTCGAACGCGTGATGAAGTTCTGCGACGAGGAACAGGTGGAGTTGTTCCTGCGCGCCGTACCGCTGGTGGAACGCGCCATCGTCGGCTCGAACATCCAGCTCATCAAGTACTGGCTCGAAGTCAGCCCCGAAGAACAGACACGCCGCCTTGAGCAGCGCATTCTGGATGGCCGCAAGACGTGGAAGTTGACGGACATGGACCTGAAGTCATACAGCCGCTGGTATGACTACTCGCGCGCGCGGGACGCGATGTTCGAGGCCTCGGATACCGACTTCGCGCCGTGGAATGTCGTGCGATCGGACTGCAAGCGGCGCGCCCGGCTCAACATCATCAGCCATCTGCTTGCTTCGATTCCCTACGAGCCCATCCCGCGCAAGAAGGTCACGCTCCCGGACCGGCAGAAGCGCGGCTCCTACAAGCAGCCCGACTACCCCTATCGGTATATCCCGGAGAAATTCTGAGTACCGCACGCAAACTGCATCTTCAGGGGCCGCGTTATTGCGGCCCCTGAAGTTTGCGGCATCGGATCTTCAATCCTTCAATCTTTCAGTAGCGTCTTTTTCCAGTTGCCATCGGCCTCCTGGCAGTACCACCCTTCCCAGCGTTCCGACCTGCCGTTCTGGCGCAGCTCGCTACGGATCTTGCGGCAGCGCTTGCCGTTCTCGGTGCGTGTGGTCACGGGCGTGAATGTGCCCTCCGTGGCCTTGGACCGCCCCTCGGCAGGCAGACTGAACGGCACGGTGGCGCCATCCTCGGACTCCGACAGCGTCTTGTTGAAGACGCCGCGCAGGCTCGCCATCTGCTGCTTGGCGAGCGTGCCAACGATCGTGCTGCTCAGGTAGTTGTCAAAGTACGCGTGGGCGGGCAGCGCGCTGGCAATCAGCACGGCCGCCCCCAGACAACGCAATGCTGCAATGTGCTTCATGACGACAGTTCCGTTCGGGTGCCCGGCATTCGGTGGTTACTTGCCTGCACCGGGGGTTACCGAAACCGCGACAGCCTCGGTGTAGACAGCCTGCACGCGGTCCCCCTTCTTGATGTTCTTCAACTGGTCCGGGTCCTCGACAACCAGGTCGACGACATGGCCCTTCGGTCCCTTGACCGAGACAGTCTTTGTGTCCTTGTTGACCGCGACAACCTGGGCGACCACCGTCACCTCACGGCCAACCGTGCCGCCAGGCTTGGCGCCGGCCTCGGCGCGTTGCTCGATCGGCTTCTCGTTCATGGAGAGCGGTCCGCTGCCCTTCTTGAGGCTAACGGTCAGTGCCTCGTTGTACTGTACGGTGACCTTGTCGCCGACCCGTAGCTGATCAAAGTTGCGAGCCTCGTCGCCAACGGTCATGTCGGTGACCTTGCCGCCCGCGCCTTTCAGCGTGATTTTGCGATTTGCCGCGTCGATGGCTGTGATCGTCGCAACGGCAGTTGCGGAGCCGGAGGCCGTGACCGAGCCGTCGGCGCGTGTGACATCAGTCTTGACGTCGGTCTGCGCCCAGCCAATGGCCGGCACCGAAAGCAGGATCGCGACGGGAATCAGTACTTTCTTGAGCATATGCACTCCTTTTGGCAAAGCGCTCCGGGACCTACTTCACTCACTTGATCGAATAACCACGGCCTTCCATGCACGCGGAATAAGCACGGTAGTACGTGGACATGGCGCCCTGGGTGTTGGCCTGGGCGTTCGCTTGCGCGTTGCGCTGGTTCTGCCGGGCGCGCGAGCCACCGACCATCGTGCCGGCTGCGGCGCCAACGGCGGCACCCTTGCCGGCATCGCCGGTGATCGCGCCGATTACCGCACCGCCGGCGGCGCCACGCGCGGCACCGCCAACACGCTCGCCACCGCCGACTGCCGGGCCACTGGGAGGCGGCGGCGCCGAGGACACGGCCGCCGGGTCTATGCCCGTATTCGATTTGGCCCAGGAATAGCAATAACCGTCGTCCTGTTGCTGCTGGGCGGCGCTCTGTCCCTTGGCGGGATACGCAATCGGCTTGGACTGAGCCATCGCGCCAAGGGCGATGCCCGCCGTGGCCAGCAACAAGACCGGCCTGATGATCGACCTCGACATGAAATCACTCCTTGTTACGGGTTTCCGGTTGACTCAGGCTTGCCTGAGGCGCCTGTGCTGCTTCCGACTCCACGGGCCAGCCACCACCCAGCGCCTTGTAGAGCTGGACAAGCTGGCCAAACTCCGAACCAATAAGGGTGGACTGGTCGAGTTGCGCGGCGAACAGCGCGCGCTCGGAATCCAGCACTTCAAGATAGCTCGTATAGCCGCCTTCGTAGCGATCTCGTGCCAGCGAAGCGTAACGGCCCAGCGCATCGACCTGGTCGGTCTTGGCATTGAGCTGATCGCGCGTACGCTGCACGCTGACCAGCGCATCCGCCACTTCCCGGAACGCTGTCTGGATGGATTGCTGGTAGGCCTGCAGCGACTGCGTCTGAATCGCCTCCGCCTGCTTGACGTCGCCGGCGATCGCGCCACCGGTGAAGATCGGCATACTGATGAGCCCGGCGAACGACCAGGCCCGTGCCGGACCGGTCCACAGCCCAGACAGTGCCGTGCTGGCAGCGCCGAACGCGCCGGTCAGCGAAATCGTCGGGAAGTACTCGGCACGCGCGGCGCCGATACGGGCATTGGCCGCCACGAGATTCTGCTCGGCCAGGAGTACGTCTGGCCGCTGCTCCAGTAACGTCGACGGCAGGCCGACCGGCACGCCCGGCAAGGTCAACTCGGAGATCGACTTGCCGCGCGGAATTTCACGCGGGTTCTCGCCCAGCAGACCGGCCAGCAGATCCTCCTGCAGCGCGACTTGCTGGCGGAACTGCTCGACCGAGGTCAGTGCCGATGCGTATTCTGACCGCGCTTGCGCGAACTCGACCTCGGAGACCACACCGCCCTGGAAGCGCTCCCGGAACAACTCAAGCGCGCCCCGACGGCTTTCCAGGGTGTCTTGCGAGATACGCAGGCGGTTATCGAGATCCCGCAGCGTGATATAGGCGCTGGCCGTCGCGGC